>CAYHFB010000187.1:0-7497 GCA_964355695.1 uncultured candidatus Brocadiaceae bacterium | reverse complement strand
AAACTATTAAAATTGTAAAACTGTTGTGTACATAAATCGGGTGGAATTCAGGTATATACACTTCAACACGTAACAGCGGAAAGCCTCTGTGGGACAACAGTCAGTCGCCGACAACAAGCACCGGTGTGATTTCACAAATGAAATGAGATTTTCAGAATATGTATGTTCAAACGACTAAAAACAGAAACGCTTGTTCTCCTATAACATCTTGGATGGAATTCGCTAACCGGGAGGTATAAGAAAAAACCGAAGTTCGGATGGTTCATGATGGTAATAGACAACGGTTAGGTTGGGCAGCACTCCCTATTGAATCCGGGCTATCTGGGCAAGCAGTTTATAATAGGGGAATCTTCTGCCGGGACATTCCGTTTCTCTGAAATGCCTGTGCATAATGATATTCTCTGAAGAAACCCGGCATCGTCCCTGGAGATATTCCACGAGTGCAACAAGCGACGTCATTTGGTTAGCCGTTGGGTTTGTATTGTTAAAATTACCCACCAGGCAGATACCGATGCCCAGGTGATTATACTCCTGCACGCCAGCGTGTGCGCCATCTATCTGGGTTACCCATCGGTTGCCGATCTCAATCTGCCCGTCTTTGGAGCCACGGCCATTCCCTATCACAAAATGATATCCCAGGCCATTTTCCCAACCCCGCGTCTCACGATGATATTTGTCAAATTCGGTGGCGCTACCGGATTCTGAGGCGCTGTGATGGATGACGATATACTTCCAGCCTCGCACCGGGTAACGGTCTAATTGCTTGGTGATGTACGGCTGTGCTTTTTTTATCGTGGGAGGTTTCACGGGGGTTACAACCGGTTTAAATGGAGGTTGCGACGTCTGGCAACCACTTAAATACATAACAGCAAGGAAAGACAGGTAAATACCCGTCTTCCACAGAAAGCATACGAATTTTTTCCTCAATAGGCACCTATCCCGCACATATAAACACCTGCTAAATCTGTTTGGTTGAATGGAAAAGTATACCACAAGGGCATTTAATGTCAAACAACAATTTTGGTAATAGTTTACCTCGTATTTTGCATATTTTAAAATGAAATGTTAGAAAAGGTGTGGTATACTGAAACGCTATTGAATGTGATTACACGCTTTAGCATAAAGCTAATACCATCGCAAGCTTTACGACCATTCGTGTTTGCCGTCAGGAAATTTGTACCCTACACCACAAATCTTCCAAACGGTAATTTAAATAGACGCGGATAAGCATGGTTACTCTGTCCACCGGAAATATCATTTACAACCACAAAATACTATGACTAAAATCAATCTTAAGAAACTCCTTGCCAAAGATGATGTGTCGGCCGTCATTCATGACATCGTGAGCGCCGTAAAATCTCCGGTAGCCGTTTTGGACGTTGACAAGAAACCGTTATTGGGCAGCAAGGATGAAGACCGCGCGGATTGTTATCCCATAGACTATGAAGGACAAACATTCGGATGGGTCACGGGAGACGAAAAGGCATTGCCTGTCGTCTCTTTCCTCAAATATCTTATCCGTTCGGAGACTGAAAAAAAGTCTCTTGCGAGTGAAACCCTGGATAAATATCAGGAACTCGCATTCCACTACGAAGTCGCCGAAAAAATTACCACCTGCCTGGACATTAAAGAGGTTGAGTGTTTAATCCTTACCGAAGTAAAGAGGGTAACGCGCTCCGATAATGTTTCTATCATGCTTTTTAACGATGAAAAAAACATGCTCGAAGTTATCAGTGCGCATGGGATTGAATATGAACCGAAAATGACCATAAAACCGGGTGAAGGCATTGCGGGTTCTGTTTACAGCACGGGAAGGTCAGAAATCGTAAATGACGTGAACAACGAACCGCGTTACAAAATTGGGAAAAACAAGGTGAGTTCTCTTATGTGTGCGCCGCTGAAGACAAAGAACAAGAACATCGGTGTTATCAATATAAGCAATGTTGAACCCAAACCCTTTACGTCCACGGACCTTAAAATCTTTACCGCCCTTGCTTCCCAGGCGGGTATTGCCATAGAGAATGCGCAACTCTACGACCATTTAAAGGAATCATTTATTACTACCGTTCACGCCCTTGCGGAAACGATAGAAAAACGCGACCCCTATACTGCAGGCCATACCAAACGTGTTATGGATTACAGCCTTACCATCGCCCGGTCATTGAAACTGCAGGAAAAGGACATGTCACGGCTGAAGCTCGCCGCCATACTGCACGACATCGGGAAGATCGGGGTACGGGACGACATCCTTCTGAGCCAAAGAAAACTGACCGATGAAGAATTTGAGGCCATAAAAAAACATCCTCTTTACGGGGAAGAGATACTGCTCCCCATCAAGTACATGAAGGATAGCATCTCAGGAATAAAGTACCACCACGAAAGGTATGACGGAAAGGGCTACCCTGACGGGTTAAAGGGGGATGCAATAGACATTATCGCCAGAATAATAGCCGTTGCGGATTCATTCGACGCAATGACGTCAAACAGACCCTACAGAACCGCAATGCATCATACGGTGGCCTTAGAGGAACTAAAGAAAAATTCCGGCACACAATTTGACCCAACGATTGTTGACGCGTTCATCATCGCAAATGATTTTACAACCATTGTTGCCGGTTCGCTTGGAAAAGTTAAAATTTCTATCTGAGTAAATCGCTTAAACTGCGAATTTCGAATTTCAAGGCTTTCTTCATAAAGGAAATACGGATATGCTAAAAGGTACGGTTGTTACGATACAACGCCATATTGTAGAGCAAGAAAGAATGTTCCCAAAGGCCACGGGTGACTTTACCGGTCTCTTGTGGGATTTAACCCTTGCTGCGAAAACGATCTCGCGTGAGGTGAATAAGGCGGGGATCGTCGATATTATCGGGCTTACCGGTGAAAGCAACGTGCATGGTGAGGCGGTAAAGAAACTGGACATCTTTGCCAATGATCTCATCTGTAAGTCCATGGAACACGGCGGACACCTCAGCGTTATGGCATCGGAGGAGAATGAGGATATTATTCCCATTCCAAACGAATTCCCCAAAGGCAAATACGTCCTCCTGTTTGACCCGCTTGATGGGTCTTCAAACATTGATGCCAATGTGAGTGTAGGCACCATTTTTTCCATTTTTCGCAGGAAGACGGACGGGAATGAGTCGTTAAAAGAGGATTGTCTCAGGAAAGGGATGGAGCAGGTTGCTGCCGGGTATATCGTTTATGGTTCCAGCACGATGATGGTCTATACGACCGGAAATGGCGTCCACGGCTTTACTCTCGATCCAAGCATCGGAGAGTTCCTCCTTTCACACGAAAACATCCGCACCCCTGCCAAAGGCAAGATATACAGCATCAATGAGGGAAACGCCAATGCATGGGACGAGGGTACGAAGCGATACATTGCACACCTCAAAGAGAACGACTCCGCTACGGGCAGGCCATACTCCCTGCGATACATCGGGTCGCTCGTCGCTGATTTCCACAGGAACCTGCTCTACGGCGGCATCTTTCTGTATCCCGCTGATTATAAAGACCCCAAAAAGCCAAAGGCAAAACTAAGGCTGCTCTACGAGGCTAACCCGCTTGCCTTCATCGTGGAGCAGGCAGGCGGCATGGCGTCAACCGGCAAAGAACGCATTCTGGATATCCAGGCATCCGAACTGCACCAAAAAGTGCCGCTTATTATTGGGAGCAAGGACGACGTGATGGTCTATGAAAGGTTTTTCGGCCAGAAGCAATAAATCCCCTGTTCGCCGATGATCGAATGACGAAGTATTAACTGATACAACCGGTTTTGAGTTGGATGCCACGGCGTGCTGAAATCCGTGTTCATAAGTCCACGGTTAAAAATTGCAGACGCTGATTTGCCCGTGTTCTGAAAGGGATTGCCTGGTGAATAAGAAGGTAACGTTACGGTGTGTTTTTATATGCCTCTTCCTCCTTTCCTTTTCTTTCCTTTTTTGGGAAGAGGGGCCGCTTAGGCAGACCACGTATGATTATTCATCGCTCATCCCCCCTGATTTACTTGTCGAAGATGCCTGGTATGGGGTGTACTTTCAGGATGCCTTTCTCGGTTACTCCCATTACTTCATGAAGATTAACGAGATAAGCGAGGGCGGCGGTTACGTTTTCAAAAACGACGCGCACCTGCAATTCCCCCTCATGGGCAGGCTGGAACCCCTTAATATCAATATGGAGGCGCGGTTGCTTTCGAATTATTCTCTCGAAACAGGCGCTTTTTCGTTACAATCTAACCACTATTTCTTTACCGCCTCTCTTACCAGGCAAAAACACGATACCTATACGCTTATAATAGAAACACCCTCCGGGAAAACGGCAAGGACGATGGAGAGAAAGGGAGAAGTTATCAACCCGATGTTTTCCCCCATATCTCTCAACTACGTACCCTTGAAGAAGAAGATGTCTTTTACCTTTTACGACCCATTTTTAAACAGGGAAACGAACGTCACCCTGAGAAACAAGGGGAAGGAAACCATTCATATTAAAGGCCAGGCCCTGTCGGCGTACAAAATTGATATGGTCGCCGATGGTGTAGAGGGGGTCATCTTTGTTGATAATAACGGCAGATTGCTTAAGGAGGAATTTTTAGGGTTCACCTTTGTAAAGGAATTGCCTCATGAGCTTTTTAACAAGAAAGCGTCGGTACCTAACGTCGATTTTGTCTCATCCTTTTCCATCTCAGCCTTGGATATACCAGGGAAGGAGGGCTTGCGCTATATGAAGGCAAGGATTGAAGGGGTTTCCGCCGGATACATCAGGGAAGATTTTAATCAAAAGCTGACCACTGCCGAAAATGGCTGCATTGTGGAGATTCACAGCAAAGCGCCGGAAAAGATGGACGCGCTGCCTTTGAAGTCCGACATGTTTGCCCGGTTTTTGGAGGAGGAAGAGTTTATTAAATTCCGTACGCCCCTGGTAGCGGACACGGTAAACGAGATCGCAGGCGAAGAGAAAGACGCCTTTACGATGGTGAAAAAAATAACGGCATGGATAAACAATAATATTGAAAGGATACCCAGCATAACCCTCCCCAGCACGACCGACGTCTTAAAACTAAAACGGGGCGACTGCGGTGAACTAAGCGCCCTTATGGTAGGCTTTCTGCGGAGCGTGGGCATCCCCTCTTACGTCAACATAGGCATCGTTCTTAGTGAAGGCAGGTTTTTTTATCATGCCTGGGTCTCGGCATATATTGGGGAGTGGATAGACACCGACCCCGCCCTGGAACAGCTTATTGCAGACCCCACGCACATAAAACTTTTGCAGGGATTGGAAAACCAGTTTGAGCTTTTTAAAATTATCCCTAAAATTAAAGTGGAAATCCTGGAGTACCGATGATTAGAACCCATTCCGTCTGCAAGCAATTTGACGTCCATTGGGCGGTAAACGATTTGAACCTGCACGTCAATGCGGGCGAACTCTACTGCCTTTTAGGCCCCAATGGGGCGGGGAAGACGACGACGGTGAAGCTCCTTTCCGGGCTTATGAGGCCGACAAAGGGGAGTATCCTTATTGGCGGTTATGACGTTGAGAAGGACTACGTCCAGGTGAAAAACATCCTGGGGCTTATCCCCGATTCTCCATTCCTTTACGAGAATCTTACGCCGCTCGAATTCTTATTCTTTATTAGCGACGTGTACGGCATTAAAAAAGCGGACGCCCGGGAGCGTATTAATTATTACTTCGATTTGTTCAAATTACATGAGTTCAGCACGAAACGCACCAAAGAGCTTTCACACGGCACGCGGCAGAAGATCGTCTACACCGCGAATTTTATCCATCAGCCGTCGGTATACCTTATCGACGAGCCATTGGTCGGGCTTGATCCCTACAATATTCATCTTATCAAAAGACTCCTCAGAGAAGAGGTTGCCATGGGGAAGACCATCCTGATGTGTACCCACCTTTTGGCAATTGCAGAGGAACTGGCGGACAGGGTGGGCATCCTGAAAGACGGGTGTTTGTTTATTGAGGGGAGTCCAAAGGCGTTAAAGGAAAAATACGGCAATTCATTAGAAGAGGTTTTTCTAAAACTCACCGGTAGCTCAAACCTTCAGGTCTGATGCCTGCAGCGCTCGTTCCAGACGCAGAATTATGTGTGCGTTTCCGGTTATATCGTAAACGTTTTGTAAGGAGTAATGACATCATGGGATTTAAATGGATGGAAAATGGGGTAGTCACCCCTGTTACGCCCGGCGCCTGGACTTTGCAACCGCACACACAAAACCCTTCATCCACTTTTAAGGATCATAAGACTGATGATGGCAAGGAAGAAACTCCTTTTGAAAAAGAACCGCTTGTGTCAAAAGGAAGCCAAAAGGGCTATCAAAAACAGGCGCTACCAGAGAGAAGGCCAGCGATTCTTGCAAGCCAAATTATGGCGTCGCCTGTAGTGACGCTTCCCCCCGAAGCTACTTTGTCCGATGCCTGGGAGCTAATCCGCACGAAAAGGTTTCGTCACATCCCCGTCGTTTCATCTAAAAACAAACTTGTCGGGATCATTTCTGACAGGGATTTGCTCCTTGAGGCCGGTATTGCCGGCGATACGGTTCCTCCGCAGGGGCATGCAGTCCCAGTGCATACGACTATCCAGGGCTTGATTAGAAGAAAGGTACTTACGGCCAGCCCCGACACGAGTATTCGTGAGATAGCCCGCATATTGCTTGAGGAGCGGATCGGTTCGATGCCTATCGTAGGCAACAAAGGCGTGCTGGTGGGTATTATCACCAGGAGTGATATCCTGCGGACGATTATCAATAACGCCCCGCTTGACCTTTGGATATAGGAAGGGAAAGGCTGTCACCCATGTTTAGAGTCGCTACCTGTCTGGACGACCTGCTCAAGGCATTCGCCGTACGCAGCGCTGTATTTATGGAAGAGGAGGGTATCCCCTATACAATAGAACATGACGAGTATGACTGTTCGGCAATACACGTTTTGGGGGAAGAGCAGGGAGAACCATTTGCGGCTGGCCGCATCCGCCCTTACCAGGGATACGCAAAGCTGGAACGCATTTCCGTGCGCAAGGCATACCGGGGCAAAAACAGGGGACATAAGCTGACGGACTTCATGGTCTCCGTCGCAAACGAAAAAGGGTTTAAGAAGTACCTCCTGCATGCCCAGTCGCATCTAACCGGTTTTTACCGCAAGCACGGATTCGAGATTAGCGGGGACCTGTTTCAACAAGCAGGCATTGACCATTACGTAATGATACGTGACGATTCATAACCCGAACGAGTCGGAAGGGTAAAGCAAGAAAATACTCTAACGGCTAAGCCCGTTCGTATACCAAAGCAGTTCATCCTCAAATAATGCATATAGCGTTTAGTCTTTGGGAAATATTGATGGAATGTGCGCCTGGTGTTTTCGAAGACCTTGTACCTGAATCTACCAATGGGGACGGCGATAACCGTGTGTTCCGTGGTTATAATAACGTCTTTACGATACGTTGGCAGAGAGAACCGCTTGTATGGAAAAGGGTTGTGAGGTATG
>CAYHFB010000186.1:0-7503 GCA_964355695.1 uncultured candidatus Brocadiaceae bacterium | reverse complement strand
ATTTCCTCCAAAATCCTTCTTTGATCCTGTATCTCTCCATCTACTTTCCAGCAGACTATTTTCCTTCTCCCGATGTTCCCCGTGCATACCCGTATGGTATTTACGACCTCACGCGAAATAGGGGATTTGTGAATGTGGGGACGCAATAGAGACAGGACAAGTCATTGAGGTAAAAATCTCCGCTAGAAAACTATCTGGGTCATTTTCACGAAAAACCTTTGAAACTCTCCAGAAAATAATTTTCCCGATAGACATGCCCGGTACGATAGAAGCAGACGATGCCTGGATCCCCATTGCCGTAGCACCATTGGTTACTGAAGCACAAAGAATTTCCGCCGGACTCATGTGCAATTGCGAAGCCGCCAACAACTGGGCAAAGCCGAGTCCAATATTGGGAGCAGTTCCTGGATTGAAGTCGCTGGCCAGAGCTACGCGTACCCCTGCGTTAAGCAATGTGCGGGCATTGGCATAGGGCAATCCGAGATAAAAAGAAGTTGCTGGCATAAGTGTTGCGACGGTGTTGCTGGTTGCAAGCTTTGGAATGGACTCGGGATTGATCCATAGCAAATGATCCACAGATAAAGCGCCCATCTTGCAAAACGTTTCTGATGCCTTCATGTCAGTCATTTCATCTGCGTGGATTTTCGGTTGCAGCCCGTATTTCTGCGCTTCCGTCACAAAACGCACGGACTGCTCCAGTGAGAAAAAACCCACCTCTGGAAAAGCATCCACAAAGTCAGCCAGCTTATTTTCTGCGATAAGGGGAAGTATGCTGATCATTGCATCCACGTATGCCGATTCATTTGCACCATCAGGCAAAGCATGTAATCCAAGAAATGTGGTTAACACTTGCGGCATGTCCTGCGCATCATTTGCGCGTGCCCTGGCAAGAATTCTGAGTAAGCGAAGTTCTCCGGCAGTGTTGGCGGCATAGCCAGATTTGGCCTCAACTGCCACGATGCCTCTTTGCCGCATTGCGCGAAATCGCTCTATGAGAAGCGACAATAAATCATCGTCGGTAGCCGCCGTAGTGTCCTTAACGGTCTTACGAATACCACCGCCGGAAGCGTTAATGTCCAGATAGCTTGCACCCTTCCAGCGCATGAAAAACTCTGGTGCGCGGTTGCCAAAGTAAATCGGATGGGTGTGAGAATCGAAAAAACCAGGCATTGCAACCAAGTCTGTTCCATCTACGACATGATCCTGGTTTGAGCATTGGAGGTATGCTCCCATTTCAACAAGATTACCATAGGCTCCATCAAAACGAATGTCTATCGGCCCAGGCAAAAATCCTGCATCCTCTAATTGCGGCCAGCGACCACCTTTAGCCACAAATCCAGTGCAGGTGAAAACCCCACGTAGCCCCTTAATGACAACGGCCATTGGATTACACCTCCAGCATGGGAATTTTAACGTTATTCATCTGCGCCCATTCAATCGCCGATGGATACCCCGCATCCGCATGACGCATAATCCCTATGGATGGGTCAGAATTGAGAACGCGGCGTAACCGTCGTTCCGCATCCGGTGTCCCATCAGCAACGACTACCATACCGGCGTGCTGGCTGTATCCCATACCAACGCCGCCACCATGATGAACACTGACCCAGGTTGCCCCATTGACTGCATTTACCATCGCATTCAAAAACACCCAATCGGATACCGCATCTGAACCGTCCAGCATCGCCTCCGTTTCACGTGTTGGTGCAGCAACGCTGCCGCAATCGAGATGATCTCGTCCGATCACAATGGGGGCGCAGACCTTGCCGGTTCGCACTAATTCGTTGAACAGCACGCCTGCCTTTTCCCTTTCACCATGCCTTAGCCAGCATATCCTGGCGGGCAATCCCTGAAAGGCAATTTGTGGCGCTCCGTTGGTCAACCAATTGACCATCGTTGCATTATCAGGCAGAAGTTCCAGTAATGCCTTATCCGTGGCATAAATATCTTTTGGATCACCGCTCAAAGCAACCCATCGGAACGGGCCAGCACCTTCGCAAAATAGAGGGCGGATGAATTCCGGCACAAATCCTTTAATGTCGAAGGCATTACTAACGCCGCCCTTTTGCGCTTCGCTGCGAATGTTGTTCCCGTAGTCGAACACCACAGCCCCTTGACGCTTTAACTCCAGCATGGCTTCAACGTGCCGGGCAATGCTCGCCCCAATCTGTGTAAGCAACGCTCCTGAGTCTATTCGACGCAACTCATTGGTCTCGTCGAAGCTCAACCCCGTTGGGTAATAGCCGTTCAATGGGTCGTGCGCGCTGGTCTGGTCTGTCACTACATCAGGAATAAAACCGATTTTCAGCAGATGGCAAAGAAAGTCTCCGGCATTGCCTACCACCCCAATCGAGCACGGTATTTTATTGCGGGCATATACCTGCGCATTGGCAATTGCCTCATCAAAGCTGTTCGCCTTCTCATCCAGATAGCCAGTTTGCAACCGCCTTTCAACTTTCTCTGGATTTATTTCAACCCCAATGAATACCCCTCCGGCTAATTTTGCCGCGAGAGGTTGTGCGCCACCCATGCCACCCAAACCGCCACTCACGACGATCTTGCCTAACAGCGGCCGGACGGTTCCCCCGAAATATTTACGCCCACAGGCAGCAAAGGTTTCATACGTTCCCTGCAATATTCCCTGGGTACCAATGTATATCCACGACCCAGCCGTCATCTGCCCGTACATCATCAGACCCATTCTATCCAACGCGTTAAAGTGTTCCCAGTTGGCCCACTGCGGCACCAGATTGGAATTGGCAATCAGCACCCTCGGCGCGTCAGGATGTGTTGGCACAATGCCCACTGGTTTCCCGCTCTGAATAAGCAGCGTCTCATCAGGGTTCAGTTGTCTGAGCGAATTCAGGATGGCGTGAAAGCATTGCCAGTTGCGCGCTGCCTTGCCGATACCGCCATATACCACCAAATCTTGAGGGCGTTCCGCAACAGCAGGGTCCAGATTGTTTTGCAAGGTGCGGTACGCGGCTTCTATCGCCCAGGTTTTGCAGCTTAGGTGCGGCCCTGTTGGCGCACGAACAACTGAAGGAGAAGAAGTATTCATGTACGAACCTTAAGCAATTTGCGGCTCTCTATGAGGTCAGATACCCGGCGGATATCATCCGCCAACACCCGGTCTCGATTCAGGAATGGGCAACATTCCCTAATGAGCGCGTGAACCGCTTGCAACAAATCGCTCAAATGCGCAGGCTTGAGTAAGTCTATGGCCTGTGCTGCGGCGATCAATTCAATGGACAGCACATTGCGCACGTTTTCGGCAATCTGTAGTCCTTTCATCCCGGCTATTGGCCCCATGGAAACGTGATCCTCCTGATCGCAATTGGTAGGAATGCTGTCCACGCTGGCGGGAAAACTCAGCGATTTGCATTCGCTCACCAGCGCCGCCGCCGTAGTCTGGATCATCATTAAACCGGAGCTAAGTCCTCCATTGTCGACGAGAAAATAGGGCAGGCCACTTTTCTCCTTGTCCATAGCCAGATTAATGCGTCGCTCGGAAATGGATGAAAGCGTTGTCAATGCAGAGGCCAACCGATCAGAAACACGCGCCGGATAAATTGCGTGGAAATTTCCCCCGTGCAGAATTAACTCGTCTTCGGCGAAGACCAAAGGGTTGTCGGTGGAAGCATTAATTTCCTTGCGCAGGATATCCTCGCAACTCTCGACGTCCTCCCACACCGCTCCATGAACCTGCGGTGCGCAGCGCAGAGAATACGGGTCTTGTATCCGGTCGTGCCCACGCTTGCTCTTGCCTGATGTTTGCTTAATCCAGGCTGCGATTTCTTGCCCACAGTGCAGAGTTCCCGGGTGGCGGTGCGTCAGAAGTATTGGGTCGGCCATTGCTCCATGCAACCCGCGCATTCCTTCGATACTCAGAGCCGCAGCCATGTTGGCTGTCTGAATCAACATCCGCGCTTGATACCACAGCTTGCTGGCCAGCGCAGTCGTGAACTGGGTGCCATTAATCAGGCTTAACCCCTCTTTGGGGGCGAGGGTAAGCGGCTTCATTCCTACCCGCAGTAGTGCTTCAGAAGCGGACATTTCAACAAAACGACCATCCACCGGCATCGTGCATTGCCCCTCGCCAAGCAGCGCCAGTGCCGCGTGCGCAGAAGGCGCCAGATCGCCGGAAGCGCCTACGCTACCACGAGCGGGTACCTGCGCCAGAATACCGTGTGACAAGGTTTTGGCAATAAATTCGACAACCTCGTAACGTACGCCACGATGGCCTCGCGAGATTGAATTGAGCAGTATCAGCCACATCGCCATCACGACGTCCCGAGGCGCAGGCGCGCCCACACCACAACAATGCGAAAGGATTAGGTTGCGTTGCAACTTCACCGTGGCATCGGGCGAAAGCGGAATGTGATTGAAGAATCCCACTCCGGTATTAATTCCATAAATCTGCTTACCTTGAGCCACTAACGAGTCCAGATACTGCCTGTCCAGCATCAGCCGCTGACGGGTAATGTTGCTGAAGCAGCATGAAAGCTGCACGTCTGTGCGGTTGGCTAAGGCAGCAGCCTCGATTATGTTTGTGGGGCCGACATCTTCATTGTGCAGGCAAAACTCGAATTTCATTCTGATACCTCCGATTTTTCAATCACACTTCCCGGGGCAAGCACAACACCCTCATCGACAACGGCATTTGAACCAATTTTAGAGCAGGTTCCTATACATGCCCGAGTACCGATACGAGCACCACGCTCGATTTTTACTCCATGATCTACCGCGGCGCCGGAACCAACAATAGTATCATCTTGCAGCTCAATATAGGTTCCCACCAGAGCGCCAACGCCAATTTGTGCATTTTTACCTACGACCGTATTCATTCCACAAACTGATAAATGGCCAATTAAAGCGCCTGCACCAATCTGAATACCCCCTACCAATATCCCCCCGCCTTTCCTCACGATGTTGGTACCGAGCGTGGCACGGTTCGAGAGATAGGCGCCCTTGCCGATGTCGAGCAAGGGCAAGTCGCGTATCCAGGTATCCGGATAAATCGTGAAATCGGTATTGCCCTTGTAACCGAACAACCGAAAAAGGAACGTCTGCAACACAGGAACAGAAAGAAAAATGAAATAGATCGGTTTGAAGTAATACACCGATGTCCAGCAAACACCGTAAAGCTTGCGATGTCCATACACCGGATGATTAATGTCGCGTGGAAATCGCCCCGCAACTATCCCCTTTTGGTGTGGCTTGCTTAACAACCCAGCCACAAGGACAAAGCTAAAGGAAAACACGAGTGGAGACAGTAGTAAGCAAGTCAGCTTTACCCATATAGGATATGCCAACACCAAAGGCCCAAACGCAAGCGTTGTCGGTATTCCGAAAATCAGAAGCAAATAGATTGGGATTAGATGTTTTTTCAATTACGCCCCGGTCAAAAAAGGAACTCTACATTTTGTCAATCAATCATTGAAAGTTACGTATGATAAGCTGAGATGCGCATAGTCAGTGTTGCTTATTCAATGCTTCGACAACTTCATTATCAAAAATATTAATCGAAAGACCATCATCTGCCACTAATGATTGGGCATTTATTAAACACGACCTTTTGCTTAGCAAAAATACAATGATGTCAGCAACCTCTCTTGCCTCAATAGATTGTTTTCTTAATGCAACCTTTTCGGCAAACAAAAAGCTTTTAGCGATTTGCGGTATACCAGCGGCGGCAGAGGTTTTTACAAAACCCGTGCTAACGGCATTAAAACGTATTTGTGAAAAATAACTAAATGATTTGGCAAGGTACGCAACGGAGGATTCCAGCGCGGCTTTTACGGGCGCCATGTAACTGTAATTCTCAACTACCGTCTTGGTAAACGGCACGGTGAGCGTAACAACAGAGGCGTTTTTATCAAATAAATCTTTTAATTCATTGGATAAGTTTATTAGTGAAAAACAAGAGATATCAATGGATTGTAAAAAGTGGGCCTTCTTTGTTTCATGAAAAGGCTTAAACCCCTCGGAAAAATCGGCAAATGCAACTGAATGCACCATGCCATGCAGACACTTATATTTATCTGAGACGTTTGCAACAAGTTTTTTGATCTCATCCTGATTTTCCACGTCGCAAACAAAAATATCGTTATCCGAACAAAATTCATGCACCTTTGCCTTAAGGGTATTATCCTTTACCACAAGGATAGGCACGCCACCCTCCGCCTCTATAACCTTAGCGGCATGATATGCAATACTTTTCTTATTGTAGACGCCGAATACCAGATAGTTCTTGCCCTCAATCTGTAAGAAACTCATACGCTATTCACCTTTTGATTTTTTACCAAACTGGAAGTAAATTCGAGATAAAGGACTAATTTTGATCCCACCTTTGCAGTTCCTTTAAAAAAGAAGGCATTTGATAGTTGTTCTATAAATTCAACCTGTAATTCAACCAGTGACTCAGGATAAACCATTTCTTTAAACTTAACGTTGTTCATCCTTGTAACAACGGGTAAACCGTCCGTTAAGTCCAATTGCAAACGATGGGCGACAAAAATTGCTCCAGATTGCAAAATGGCTTCACAGAGTAAAACACCCGGCATTAAAGGGAATTGAGGATAATGCCCTTTAAAAAACCATTCCCCGGTGGAAATATATTTCGTCGTTTTTATTGACGTATCGCTTATCTCTACAATTTTATCAACGAACAAAAATGGTTCCCTATGGGGGATATAGTTCTCAATGCCTTTCATGGGTGTTTTGCCAATAATATTTGTTTTTCTTTAGCCCAGAAGGGGCGACCTGTTTGTAGCGCCAAACAGAAATTAACGTATTTAGCTCCATAGGAGCGACCTGTATTTTTGTCATGTAAGGGGCTGTAAAATAATAACATTTACCAGTTTGTTTATTTTTTTTCCAGAAAAAACGAACGCAAACAAAAGCCAATACGACAAAGACAATTCACCGCAGAGGACGCAGAGAACGCGGAGAAACAACGACAACTTTTAACCGCTAATACCGCGAATGGGTTTCTTTATTAGCGTTCATTAGCGGTTCCTAAGACGCATGCAATGCGTCTCTACATTAGCGTTCATTGGCGTTCATTAGCGGTTTGATCTTTAGTTCTTTCAGTAAAACCGTGCCTGCGCACTCGTCTATACCGCTTATCCTGATTGTGCCGCCCCTACGGGGCTAAAACGACAGGGATATCTCTTTACCCACCGCTCGCGCAGTGGGCTACGGTTGTTACACCCCGATGGGGTGTCTTTGTCATGCCCCGTTAGGGGCAACACAACCGTAGCCCACTGCGCAAGCGGTGGGAAAGTTACAAGAAGATACCAAGCCCCGGAGGGGCGACACAAATACCAAAACATTCAAATATTCTTTTGTACAACACCAAAAATAGTTGTCAAAGACCTTATTTAGCAGTTGAACTTAACGCCCTTCGGGCGGACTCTGCCTTGCAACTGCAAGGCTGTCTGCCGTTCTTTCAGCCCCAGAGGGGCGGCCTGTTTGTAGCATTTTATGCAAATTAAGCTA
>CAYHFB010000185.1:0-7504 GCA_964355695.1 uncultured candidatus Brocadiaceae bacterium | reverse complement strand
GAAATTCCCATGCATCAAGGACACGGGCACCGTGTCCCTACATTGAAATTCCCATACGTTAAATTAATACATCCTCCCGTATTCACCTCTTGGAATAGGTGCAGGCGTGGGGTCGTACAACCATGTTATCATTGCATACCTTATAACCATTCCAACCCGCAAACCCGCATAAATAAAATAAAAATATCTAAAGCCATTACTTAGAAACAATCACCTCTTTTGTCCCTTCCCAAATACCATGCATGTTGCATCGGCTGAACGCACGAAGCGTCCTTTTCCCTTCGTGATGCAACACCACCGTAACGGATACCTCTGGACGGGAAAGTTCCGCCGTTAAATCCACACGGGAAATATAAATATTCCCACAATATAAGTCAATAAATTGAATAAAATGCCCGTTTTCCATCACGTGGGGTGCTTCACCAACTTTTATACTTACCACAAACGGCTGTCCGGCCTTTACGGAGGCGGGGACATTGATTACCGGCACATGCTTCATTGCAGTATCGGCTGGGCCGGTAACTGCGGTATTAACCTGACAAAATAAACCTGCTCCTGACATATCATTTTCTCCTAATAATGCTCATGAAAATCCCTACACCTGTCAATTTATAACTGTTCCCCTAATTTTTTCGATTTTAACGTCGCCGCTTCGATGGCGTTAATAACAGACGCCCTGAATTTCCCGTCTTCTAACTTGCTTATCCCCTCAATAGTCGTCCCACCGGGCGAGGTAACGGCGTCCTTCAGCAGTGCCGGGTGCTGCCCCGTTTCCAATACCATCCTGGCTGCTCCGAGTACGGTCTGTGCGGCGAGAACGGTCGCCGTATCACGCGGTAAGCCCATCCTGACCCCCCCATCCGATAGAGCTTCAATGAACATGTAGACGTAGGCTGGCCCGCTCCCGCTCAGCCCGGTAACGGCGTCGAGGTGCTTCTCGTCCAGACGAAACACCTTGCCAACGGCGCTGAAAATGGTTGATACCATCAATGCGTCTGCATCGTTTGCATGCAACCCCAAGGCAAATGCCGTAGCAGAGGCGCCAATAAGACACGGGGTATTCGGCATCACCCGGATAACCCGAACGCCTGCGGATAACCGGGATTCAAGAAACCGTATCGGAATCCCAGCAGCAATAGAGACGACCAGGTGGCGAGGAGTAATATCATTTTTTAAAGCGCTGACGACCTCACTCATCATTTGAGGCTTGACCGCCAGTACGATAATATCAGCAAAAGAAACAATTTCCTTGTTTTCACCGGTGGTTCTTACGCCAATCTCCTGGGTTAACAGCTTGCAACGCTCAACACTCACGTCACTAACCATAATTTGGCCAGCACTGCTCAGCTTGGCATTAATAATGCCTTTACAGAGCGCCTCGCCCATCTTTCCACCGCCGATAAATCCAATTTTTTCTTTTAGCATAGATTTTTAATCCCTAATTCCCTATAAATTTCCAACATAATACGTCACTGGTAACTTCTTTCATTGCTTCATCACATAACTTCCGTAACTACTTTATTGTATCATTTCCCCCCCTTTTAATTCTATATCTTTTTGACTTTCTTTAGGTAACCGCCTGTAATTGTTTGAGTAATACGACCCGATTATGGTAATATTAAGTCTCATAGTTAAGAGGTGCCTGGGGAGTAAGCATTTTAAATTACCGTGCAATGCACCTCCGGTAACGGGTGGTTTTATTCGACTTTTAACCGTAAATCAGATGCTCTGTTTCTTTTTTTAAACGTCCCGTAAGGACAAAATATCGATAGAAATAGTCAGCGTAGACAAGCTCAATGCCGTAGGCATGATATTAGGTGAAATGCAAATATCTTGCCCTAATTTTCTGCATAATCGTAAGTGCCACGATATCAACACACTGCAACTGCCTTGCGTCGTACTCTCGCCGTACCCCATCCGAAAAAACAGACAAAAATAAGAAAGAATTCATTCCACTCCTAGACGGGGCTACCTGGTTTTTTTTCATACCAACCTATAGTTGATATAACACTCGTACACTGAGACTCTATTTTTAAAATCCAAGCTTAAAATAAAACGGGCTTTGCAGTTCACGGGACGTTGATTTCGTCACCGTGAGGCAAAGCCCGTTTTTTATCGTATACTGCGACGAGTAGGAGTTGGAGGCTACGGCCTCCAGCCTCCCAGCTAAGACAGGTTTTTTTCAGAATATTTCTGACGTTGGAGCGGGATATCCAATATGATAACCCTGCGCATAATCTACGCCTATTTCCCGCAATATATTTACCGTTTCCGAAGATTCCACAAACTCGGCGATGGTTAGTTTCTGCAATCCACGCGCAACCTCCACCATTGCCTTTACCAGATGCTGGTCTACTGAATTGTTTGGCAAATCAAGGATAAAGCTTCCGTCGATTTTCAGCGTGTCCACCGCCAGGTGCTTGAGATATCCGAATGATGAATATCCGTTCCCAAAATCGTCAAGGGCAAAACAGCATCCCATGGCCTTGAAAGTTGCAATGAAATGCTGAGCGTCAACTAGATTTTCGATAATCGCGGTTTCGGTGATTTCAAAGACAATATTCGATGGATTGACGGATGCCGAGTTAATTGCTCTCTTTATCTTAGGTAATAGCTTCGAATCGGTAAATGCCTTACCGGAGAGATTTATCTCAAGAAACAGTCCTTTCCGATCTAATTGATGTTTTTTTATCAGGCTAATCGCGTTGAGCGCGACCCAATGGTCGATCTCGTGAATAAGGCCAATACGTTCGGCAACCTTAAGAAATTCGGTCGGAGCGATAGGCCGCCCGTTTTCGTCCAGCATGCGGAGCAATGCTTCATAGCCTGCAATAACACCTAGCCTGATATTATTAATCGGCTGCAAATACAACTGGAATCGGTCGTTTTCCAAGGCATGGCGTATCTGTTTCTCCCATTTAAGCTGTGATTCAAGCCGTGTTTTCAGATTGGGCGAGTAAAAACAAGAGCAGTTGCGGCCGCTTTCCTTTGCCTTGTACATGGCCATATCCGCGCAGGCAAGCAAGGTTTCCGCGTCGAGACCGTGCTCTGGAAACATAACAATGCCGATGCTCGCGTTAATCTTCCGGTATTCCAGGAAGACATGCTCTTGAATCCATGTAAGTATTTGCTGCGAGATTGATTGCGCCCGGTCTCTATCGCTGTTCGGTAATATAATGGCAAATTCATCACCGCCAAATCTTGCAAGTATATCGGTTTCACTCATTTTTTCCCGTAGCAGGATCGCCAGGCGAATGAGAAGACCATCTCCAAACTGATGTCCATGAGTATCATTTATGTATTTGAAATTATCAATATCAACAAACAGCACCGCGCCACTGGCGCCATGCCGCCGCGCCTGTATCGTACAATGCTCCAATTCCTCTCGAAAGCGCTTGCGATTAAAGAGGCTGGTAAGAGGATCATGAATAGACATGCGCAAGAGTTGTTTCTCATATTTTCTCCGTTCCGTGATATCTTCCGCTACGGCAAGGAAGTGTGTGATGACGCCTGTAGCGTCTTTAATAGGCGATATAGACGCCTGTTCCCACCAGAATTCTCCGTTCTTTTTCTTGTTAAGAAATTCTCCTCGCCATTCGTTGCCGGATATCACCGTATGCCATAAGTGCTTATATACCTCCGGCGCGATTTCTCCCGATTTTAAGATACGCGGGTTTTTCCCAACTACCTCTTCTAAAGTATAACCGGTCAATTGAGTAAACTTTGGATTAACATACTCAATATCTCCACTGATATTGGTGATAACAACCATGCTGGGGCTCTGCTCAACTGCCCGAGACAGCTTACGAAGGTCTGCCAACGCGCGTTTTTGGTCGCTGATGTCTCTAATGAGGCACATGAAATGGCTGACACCTCTGATTTTTATGGGAGAAAAAACTGCTTCAAGAGAAAGTGCTGTGCCATTACAACTCATTCCCGACACCTCAACAGTCTTGTTCGTGCGTAAAAACTTATCGGAATCTAAATGTTCTGCATTGGCGTCATTCTTATCTGGAAGGAAAAACTGATGTATGCTTTTTCCAACGGCATCCTGGGTAGAACACCCGAAAATTCGTTCCGCGGCTTTATTCCAAAAGGTAATTTTATGATCATCCCCAATCATAATAATCCCATCATGCGCCGTAGTTGTGATGGCGCGATAGAATTCCTCGCTTTCCATCAAAGAGTTGTTTGCCTTTTCCAGGTCGATTAACTTTTTTTCCAGCTTATTTATTAGCCTCTCATTATATACCTTATAATAAACGACCTCATCCTTATCCTTTTTTGCCAAAACTTCCGGGGGCAGAAGAAGCCCTTTTTGGTAATCATCCAGTACGCCTTTTATTATCGCCATAAAGGGATCTGGTTTCATCGGCTTCAATAAAAATCTATCGGCGCCAAGACTTTTGGCAAGCCCTTCGTCTTCTTCTGCGGTATACGTTGCGGTATAGAATACGAAAGGTATTTTTTGCAAGATTTCATCCGTTTTGCAATGTCGACACAGTTGGAAACCGTCCATGGTGGGCATAAGGATGTCTGAAATGATGAGATCGTAAGAAGTTTTTTTTAACTCTTCCAACGCCTCTAAGCCATTCAATGCGGAGGTTACTTCATGACCGTGTTTATGCAGAAGTCTTTCTATTAAGAGAAGATTGTCCACCGTATCATCCACTATGAGTATCTTCATTTTTTATTCCTGTCCACCATTTATTCTTATAGATTAACACTCACGTGCTCGCCGCCTATTTGACCTGCCAGCTAAATACAAGACGCGCCCCTGCAACGGGCTACGGGATACCGTTCAGCATTCCCAAATTACATTTTTTCCAACACTTCCACTCTATATTGCATCCTGCGCAGACTCCGCATGGCAAATATCATCATGCCCCGCGTTGAGATGACAGGAAATTGCTTTTTCCCATGAGGTGTCTAGTATAGCAAAAACGAAAAAGAGTGCAAGTTTTATTGAAAAATGCAAAAACAATGCACAGGAAATGGTAGGATAGGAAATGGACGTAATTATAAAAGAAATAATGCGATGGGTAATGTGCAGCACATTACTCAATTAACCAGGCAACGGGACGCCTGTCGTCACGCCCCACAAACGCCAGCGCCTGCCCGAACACGCCCGGCGGCTTCCTACTGAGCTTGCCAAGGCTTTCCCACTGAATGCCTGCAATACAATGAAAAACCTTGCCCGTTGGGGATCAACACCATCTGCTTTGGACTGGTCATTGATTGCAGTTTATTACCTGCTAACATAAATTCCATGTCGTACTCTCGTCGTACCTTGTGGTAAAAGCATACCAAAGCAGATAAAACTACACAAGAATTAAATTCCCTTGTGTGCCTTGAAAAGACTGATAGAATAATGACACATCGAAATAATGCTAAAAGGATAAAAACAGGTAAAAAAGGTCTGCACATATTCTACCCCTATTTCGTTCATAAGGAACTAACACGATTTCTCTGTCTAACCTCTACAAATATTTCATTCCTATCGGAACTAACGCTTAATTGCAATAGCATGATCAAATGGAACCATCCATCATAAATAATTTTATTACGACTATCACCAACGGTCAGCAAGGACATATTCACCGTTTTTACGAAATATTTTCAGCGCGGGGGTTTTCCCTGGAATTAGACAAGGCAACCGACATTGTTCGGCTGAGCGCTGATTCACATGCGGAAGACGGGGGATTCCTGGAGGCGTTGGAGGACATTAACTACAAGCATAAATATATCGGTTCGCATCAGGACGCGATTATCAACAACGATGCGGCGAAAACCCAACATGCCCTTTTCAACAAAATCGACACACAACGGTATCCCATCAGCGATCTTCACTATATTGCCGCGCTCTTTACCAACGAGATACCGGTTGACCTGTTTCGTTTAAACTGGGAACGAGATTGGTACGGCAAGTTTGAGCAGTTCAAGGGCATAAATCACATCCCACAAATACGGGTGTTCGATTTGGAACCATTCATTGCCCGGCTCGTAAAGTCCTTTTCTTCTGCCGGGATATCAACCTGGTCGTCTTGCGAAGGCCATTGTGGAGAGCCTGCATACATAAAATTTGACGGGAAATACCACCGTGTCTGGTGCCAGACGCTATTTGAAAATTATATCAGAGAAAAACTCGACTTGGCCTGTTCCTGGGAATGGTCTGGCTGGGACAACCGTTGTTCCATAAGAAGCCCTTCCGGCAGTTACCTCGAATTGTATTTGGAAATCCAGTCAGTTGCCCGATTCATTGATACCAACCGGGACGTCTTATCAGCGATGAAAGCAAAGCTAAGCCCGCTTCTCACCGACGCACATAAAAGCATGAACCAGAAAACGCTCCTCAATACCTTTGAAAAGTATGTTGTCGCGCTTGTTAATGAGTTGTAAACATCGTTTTTTGTAACCGTTCACCCCCCCCAAATGAAAATAGAGGTTTTTCATTTGACGCAGTCTGCGGAGCTTTGGAACAAGGGTGTCGGGCAAGGCTAAGAGCCATTTGCCCTACCACGCTTGCTCTGCGAATTTTGATGTGTATATGCTGGTTTTACCGGCAATTTCAAGCCATTCAAGGGGATTTACTTATTATCGCCCTGTTACGTTAAAGACAGAAAATAAACGCTAAATTAAAAATTGACTAACACTTACCGATATGATATATTCCTAATTCGATTAAGGGTTTCGGGTAATGTAGGGTTGGCGACGCCTACCGTTTCATTGCATGGTCTGCGCAATCAAAAATGGTTGAAATGTAGAAATTATGAACAAGGAAAAGATGTATAGGTTCATAGCCGTAAAAATCCCGAAGGGATGACATTATTATAGAAAAGAGCCGAAAAATGTCGTTCAACCCCGAAGGGGTGAAATATCGTGTCGGCAACGAAATTATGTCACCCCTTCGGGGTTGGATAATCGTTACGCAATGCCGTTGCTATAATAATGGCATCCCTTCGGGATTATAGACGGTATCGTTTTATAGCTAATAGCAATAAATGTTCCTTAAACATCTACACCCCAATAGGTTAGCGGAGCTTGAAAAAGAGGTAAAAAAGGGGGTAGGTTACAGGAAAATGGTAAGTGTTTGTAGGTTATAATCTTAGGAACGAATTTTTTGAAATTTTAAGGAGGTGAGGGCTAAAAATTATGCCCAAAAACGGAGGTTACAGGAAATGGCCTTGTAAGTGGTTGATTGTAAAGAGGTTAAAAGGGGCGCTGTGGGAATCATTGACCTGATGAATAAGGGATTGCGACCTTTCTTAACTCCACTTCTGAGATATTCGGTTTTATTCGTGGGAATCATTGACCTGATGAATAAGGGATTGCGACCCAGCTTTAACTAGCTCATTGACAAATAGCCCGTAAGAGTGGGAATCATTGACCTGATGAATAAGGGATTGCGGCGGGATGCGAAGCGATATATTCGTTGGTGTCATTTATAACGTGGGAATCATTGACCTGATGAATAAGGGATTGCGGCTGCCCGCTTAAGGCAGGG
>CAYHFB010000184.1:0-7511 GCA_964355695.1 uncultured candidatus Brocadiaceae bacterium | reverse complement strand
CTCGCAGCGGTGGTATTTTCAACCACTTAGGTATTCCATACCTCAAGGCACGCCAGGCCCCATAGGGGCGACACAATTGTCAAACATCCGAACGTATTGACGCTTGATACAAATACTTGTGTTTATTTGCACAAAGGTCTTCTTTGATTAATCGGGGTTACCTTTTAAATCTTTTTGAGCGCTTCAAGTGCGCGGCGCAAGCTCCGCGAATTATCTGCCGCTCGCTCCGGGTTCCAATGTTTTAAAACAAATTTGCTCAGGATGTTGTTATACTCAGGTCCAATTTGTGTATTGCGACCTGGCAACATTTCCCGATGCATTTTACGTTTCCCCTTTTTCCTTATAATGCCAAGAAAATACTCCTTCGGATTGTCCAGCGAGTCTGGGTCTGCGCTGAAATTGGACTTGGGGATACCTAAAAAAGAAGCCAGCGCGTAACGGTCTGCAATAAGCCACGACTCCACTTCCCGCACAGCAATACGAAACAAAAAACCATCTGGAACTTTCGGTTTCGCCTGCCGTATTGAAAACCATCTCCTGATCAACTCTGGAGCGCACCCGGCCGCATCTAAATCCGTTAACATGACAACGGCTATTCCCGCTTTGACCATATTAATGACAGCCGGAATCATTTTTTGAAGATTGCCGGAACCCCGCTTGTTTTCTGGAAATCCCGCCATCAACCGCAACACCGTCCCCGAATTACCGTGTGTATTTTTAAATTCGACCAACTTCCTGATTACGGAACAGGAAGGCACGTCCTCCGCATAGGCATAGCAAAATCGTTCAGGCATTTTCATAGCATTCCGATAGATTCCGACGTTCTTGGAAGCAGAATGTCAGCAACGCTCATACCCGCTTTTAAAGCGACCATATCCTGTTCTGTCGGCATATCAATCGAAGTTGAATCTCCGTGACTTCCCGGGTTCAGCACCAGAAACTGTCCTTCCATACTTTTATCTGACAGTAATTCCGGACTATGCGTACTGACAATAATCTGCCCTCCTGCCTTTTTCCGGCTCCTCCGGGCGTCTGCAATCATCCGGGGAATCTGCTCAACAATCTTACCGTGCAAAGAAAGCTCCGGTTCTTCCAGCAAAATCAGGTTGTCCGAAGCCATCAACGTCCATGCCAGCGCAATCAACCGCAATGTGCCGTCCGAAAACTGATCCTCCCGCTGCCACCCTGCATTGGGACGCCAGTGGACATAACGCATTTCCAGATGAGGATATCCGGTAGCAGGGTCTTGAACGAAGCGAAGCCCTTCAAAATGCGGAATCACTTTTTTCAGAACCTCTTCTGTCCGGCGCAGACGCGAATTGCGGATTTTAATTGCCGTTCCGGCAATCTCTTTAAGAAATCCCTGTCCAAACGGATCGGCCTCGGTCTCCCGTGACACAAACATCTCGCTGTTCTTTAACAACTGAGGCACAAGGTGCAGATAAAGCGTTCGTTCAAAAAACTGTGCAATTTCCCGAAATTGTTTATTGCTGTTAATCTGCTCCAGCAACGTTTGAGTCAACCGTTCTTGATCCTCATTATCATCCTCGTCTGGACGGTTAAAAATCAGCGTACCACGCTTGTATGCAGACTCCGCCTTAACCTGGGGGCGCATCTTTCCACTTTTCTCAGTTGAAAATGATAACTTATAGCACCAGTCCGGTGGACCGTTCAGCAAATCCAGTGATTCACGAAACTCAACTTCGATATCTACCGTAGGGTTTTTTCGTGCCGCAAGACAGCGAAGCTTTGATAACCCGCCGCGCGATTTCACCGCCTGCTGAAATCCTCCACCGTTTGGGTTTACGATATCCCGCAAAAAGCGAAACACATCCAGAAAATTGGATTTGCCGGAGGCATTTGGGCCGAGCAAATAGGTTGTTTCTGCCAATTCGACCTCCGCGGCTCTGAAATTTTTCCAGTTTTGCATTTTTAGTTTGGATATATACACGTTCATCTCCCCGGTTAATGATAGGAAATTGTTTTTGCAATCGTATGGCATACTACCAGAAAATCTTACGTATTTCCACGATTTACAAGGTTTTTTTCAGACGTTTGATTTTCGAATCGGAATTTGGCGCTTGAGGGGATGGGATTGCGTCTGGGCATTTGGCAGTATCTTTTGAATCAGCAAAGTATCCTCAATAGCGGTAAACAGGAGTCTGTATTTTCCAACTCGAACCCTGTAAGTGCCAACCTCTCCAGCAATGTGTTTTGTATCAACGAGCAATCCTTGAGACAGCTTTAACAAAACCAAATCAACCAAAAGCTTGTAATCTTCCAACAATCTTTTGTAATCCTTTGCCGCCTTTATTGAAAAATTCTATTTTCAAGTCTTGCCATGGAATTGTTTCGCTTTTTCCATACTCAATTTTCCCTTTTCTAACGTCGTCTTTTTCCTCGGCAGTCGCGTAGGTTGGGTTGAACGCAAGTGAAACCCAACATTGACCTTTCGTGGCATTCAAAAAAAGTTGGGTTTCGCTTCACTCAACCCAACCTACCTGGCTCCTTGAGAGTTGTGGGTGGAAAAAGCCTAACGCGCAGGTAAGCGGCTTGACCGCTTGACCTGCTGGTTGGAATATTGTACGGTTTCGCGATACCGCATTCGACCCACAAAGTGTAATGATTACAAACCAAGTTTTTTCTCAATATATGTTTGAAGCACGCCTGTAGCAACATCAGCCGTACGCTTTCCTACTTCGATAAGAAATTTCTTCAGCTTTTGCTTTGCTCCAAGTCGATCTGTTTTGGGAGCGCTATCGTCGGCCAACTCATGAACGTCAGATTCAAGCTCCCTCGTCTTTGCTCCGCCGTGTGTTTTAATCAGCGAAAGAATTTGTTGGTCTTCCTGTGTTAGAAATTGATTGCCATATATTTCTTGAGCGACAACGCCATTAACACTTTGGATAATCTGCGGGCGCAAATTAACCGTTAAGTTTGAGTTAGCTGTAACACCACTCCGTATTGCGGTTATTTGGTTTAGAGAAATAAACGAAGATATTTCACCTGTAGATGATATCGCAGCATTTATGAACGAATCGATTGCCTTCCAATCTGTCAAGGTAGGTACGGAATCAACCAGTTCGGATTCAAGCCGTTGGCGAATAGCAAGAAATTTTCTCTCTCGCTCTTGCTTCAGGTCAATTTGCAACCGCTTCGCCTCCTTTGAGTAACGAGCGATTATGTCGATTATATCCTTATGATTGATTTCCTTTATCGCAAGTAGAGCTTCAGCAGCATTTGTATCGGTCGCGCATAAATCCATAAACCGCGAAAACTCTTCGAATTCCTTATGCAGGCCAGTTTCCCCCTGTGATTCATCACCATGAAACTCGTATATGACTCCTTGATCTGTTCGTCGTTGATCTAATCTTGTTGTCAGATGAACGACTCTTCCCAAATAATCGCGGAATAGTTGAAGAAAACGGTCAGCCTCGCTTGACCAAATGCGACCAGTGGGAATGTAGAGACGAAATATGAGATTCGTTTCTGTATCAAGGAGAAAGGACTCTGATAGTACAGTTACTTCTGCATTCTTCTTGTATAGAGTAAGCTCAATTCCAATTGAAGTGAACCATATAAAAACAGAATCCAGCACATCGCTTGATGGGTAGGGATAATTTTGTTCTTGCCAGTCGTCTTGCTGCTGTTTTCCCGTAAGGATGTCTTCATAAACAAAAACTGCGTTCGGCACGGCAGCGACAAGAGGAAATAGTTTAGTCCGAACAGACTCATATTCTTCGAGTGAAAGCAAACGAAACGTCTGGGGCGTTAACTTGATCAGTACAGAAGTTACACTGAAAGTAGAGAAATATTGAATAATAGATTCCCAATTTGCAGGCGATGAATCTAGCATCTTCCTCTTATATTGCCGTCTCGCCGCAGAAAGGGAACTTAAGACGCCTTCGTGACCAATATTTCCAAGTAGTAGAACAAGTGGTTTGCTGGGGTCCAAAGCGAACTCATCTTCTTCATCAGAATCTACATCGGCTATTGCATCACCCGGCAGAGACAGCCGACGATAACCACGCACGAATGGTGTGATCGCCTCAAGCACGGTGATTTCACCTTTGGCCTTAAACTCAAGGTTGAGAAACACATTTGCGATCAGGCCGCGCCCGGCGAAATCTTCGACACTGATTTGAGGATAACGCGAACTTCCATCCACAAACTTGTCAGGAAAGGCCCGCCTCAAGCGCGCGGCGGCATGTTGCGCCGTATCCGGTGTCACCCGAATAGAAGCGCCGCCGTATATGGAAAGATCGGCACCATTGTTCACAATCCACATTTCAAACTCGACATCTTCAGGTGGCAGTGGAAGTCCGAGAACCTCCAAATGAGAGTGTTCCGGAATGTCAACCATACGAAGCGCCCCGAGCTCACCCATCGGGATCTGGAAGCGATCAACCGCTGGATTTCGGCCGTATGTTCGATCTGCAATACTGATGTTTTGTGGCATAAGTTATCCTATTTACCAACTATATTATTAACAACTCTTCTCCACTTTGACAAATATTACAGCGTAAGTCAAGGGGAAATCAACATAAGCATTGACCTATAATATTTATACCCCTATGATTCCAACTCGTCAATATTACCAATTGAGTGATAACAAGAAAATAGGATAAGTATTCATGCTCAATATCTCTGCCGCATTAATCACTAAATACAGGGACACTGACGTCGTGTTCTGCCTGATTGTTGTAAACCCGCCTTTATCGTGAGCAGCACGGCGTTGTTTCCGTAGGGCGAACCTTCAGGTTTGCCGTGCGCCACGCAAGGGAGCATTCCTAACTCCTTGTAAGCGCCTTGTGCCTGTAATGTCGGCCTGGAAAACACTAAGGCTGTCAGTCGTCCCTACGGGACTAGCAATTCTGACCACGGTACCCACCGATGAATCGGTGGGCTATTTCCGGCTGTCCCTACGGGACAAAAGTATATTTACAAGAAAGTGGGAATGCGCCCCGCAATGTCGTTGGGTTTTGCGCGAATACGTGATTGCTTGCCCAATCATACGTTCCAAAGGCAAGGCTAAAGCCTTGCCCTACGCCGGTAGGGCAAGCATTCCCCTCATGTCATCAATAAAGTCGGGCGAGGACGCCCGGCCTGCCTCGTATTCAAACAAATCTGGTTTTCGATAATTGCTGGGGCGAAGCATTTTCCGTGGCTATGCTCAGGCATAGTTTCATGGGTGGGGAAAATGCTTTACCCATGCGGTTGCACGCTCCCTTGCTCTGCGTCCAACGGCAATCGGGAAAATTCCTGGCTGATACGCAAGACATTGGAAGAAAAAGTGGTGTTTCAGATATTAATGAGTTACGATACAATGGCTTGGAATTGCCGGATAATTAATGCGCTGTAAAGTAACGAAATATTGGTAGAAGATAAGCGGGAAAGCCGTAGTAGTCCCGTAGGGACGACATATAGTAGAACAATAGGGTTTTAAATATGTCATGCCTACGGCATTTATTATGATGTTTGCGTGTCCTTCTTTTCTACCGATATGTTATCCCTACGGGACTAAAAATCCCGGTCTCTGTCCCATCGATAAATCAGTGGGCTATTTCCATCTGCCCCCACGGGACAAAATGCAAATTTACAAAGATTTGGTAATGCACCCATTCCTATAAGTTAAATTAAGCGATTCCAGGACGGCACGGGCAAAACTTGTTTGTCCATGCATGGTGACCAACGACGGCTTGAAAGTTACAGAAGTTGTGGCAGGCTGCCGCCCAATAGGTGTTAAGTTGAGAAACACAACTCGAACGAATCAAGGAAATGGAGTGAGAAAATCAACGGCATCACGGTATGATTTAACCTTGTATTGAACAGCGAATATCGAATATCGAACAAGGAATATCGAATTACGAAGTAGGGGTGCGACCCGCTGTTTCACTGCCACAACGGTGACTAAACGCTAATTCATTTTTTGCATCAAGTATGTGTGCATTCATTGACGGTTATTAGGGAGATATCCTTTATCATTCGATATTCGTTATTCCATGTTCGATATTCGCTTTTGTTCTTATAGCACGTCCCTTAACTTAACACCTATGGCTACCGCCCCCGCTCGTGGGGCGTATGTGTTAATTTGAGAAATGAAAAAGCGGAGCCTAGCTGAATTAGCGACATAGCCCCGGTGGGGCGGCCTGTTTGTAGCAATGGAATTGAAACAACGTAAAAGCTCCGTAGGAGCGGCCTGATATATGCTTTCAAAATTATGCGGTTGGGTGTTTGGCAAAAATAACAGGTCGCCCCTTCGGGGCTAGAAAACCTGACTATCGGTGAATATTTGTTTTGACCATAGATATCAATGCAATGATTAGTGAACCAATCGCGGGAGTTGAGAAGGAAAGTAACTGCTCAGGTCAAAACCTGTTAACCGCAGAGAACGCAAGGAACGCAAAGGCCGGGTGAGATAAGATGAGAGACATAAAAGCGTTATGTGATCAGATACGGCAGATTGCTTATGCAATCCATGTCTACCATGGGCATGGGCATTTAGAGAGGGTGTACGAAAATGCGCTTGTACACCGATTGCGGAAGGCGGGCCTAAAGGTTTTACAGCAGCATCCCATTCAGGTTTTTGATGAGGATGGTACGCTGATCGGTGACTATATGGCCGATTTATTTGTGGAAAATAGTCTGATCATTGAATTAAAAACGGCCAAAACGCTGGTGGATGAGCACGTAGCGCAAATACTGGGCTATCTTAAGTCCGCACGCATTGAGCATGGCCTGCTTATAAATTTTGGTTCATACAAATTCGAGATTCGCAAATATGCATGGTCGGAAACTATTCAGGTGGACATCGGAAAAGACGCGTTAACCGCAGAGAACGCCAGGAACATCAAGTAAATTTAAGATTCAAGCCTTTTCTTTGGGATCTCTGCGTTCTTTGCGGTTAACCTGAGTAGTTACGAAGGAAATTGATATTCAGAGAAAAGGGGTTGTTGGAGTATGGGACAAGTTCCATTCCACCCGCCCACCCCTTGCCGACGGGGGACACGTTGGATGCAACTCTATCAAGGGCTTTATGATGATTACGAACCTCTTAACTAAACGTATATCGCAGCGCCTCACTCGCCCCATTGCCGATGAGGGACGGGGTGGTGACGGCATAACCGGAGGCCGCCGCTACCCCTGGCTGCATCTATGCTGCATCGGATTGTTCTTGCTTGTTCTCATTTCAATCGGTTCGGCTGGTTGCTCCAAAGGCAGGCAGGAGGCGGCGAAGGAGGGCGCGGGTGAAAAGGCGTCGGGTAAATCAGCGCAGGAAGAGGTTTCCACGGATTTGTTGAAGCTGGATAAACATGCACAGGAGCTGGCGGGTATTAAAACGGTGGTGATCAAGAGGGAGGCGATTGCAAAGGTTGTTGAATTTCCGGCGGAGATTGATTTTGACCAGACACGGATTTTTACGATCTGTTCCCCGATTGACGGCAAGGTGGTTACGGTAAATTCAGAACTCTGGAAGTGCCACCCGCGTCAAAAACATCCCAAGCCCAACA
>CAYHFB010000183.1:0-7515 GCA_964355695.1 uncultured candidatus Brocadiaceae bacterium | reverse complement strand
TTGATTTCAGCAGGATGAATTGGTATTCTACCGTTCTTAACTTAACACGTATGGGATGTCCCCCGCGCGACGAGATTGTTTTGCGTTCCCAAGCCGGAGCTTAAAAGCAAGGAGAAATGCAGGCGGGAAGCCTGCGTTCCTTTTGTGTGCTGTGATGAATTTCCACCTGATTGTTCTTCTCCGTACTATTTGACAAAACCTGCCGTATTTTACGAAGACGGAACGGGACAATCAAGATAAATGTTGTGTTTGTAGAACGAAGAGACTCTTCGCTCTACAGGAGTAGCGCAGGCTTCCTGCCGGCACAGAAAAAGGCTGTAACACATTTGTTTTTTCAAAACACTAAAGTGTACAATATATTCTAGAGCGGCATGAGGTCCCTGCCGGCTATTTTAGACCCCAGTTTCCACGATAGTTGGGTTTGTCTTCTTTCCAGCCTTGTTAGCTCGGTGTAGACGGCAAGGGCATCCGCGCCCGAATTGATCCCCTTCGCTATAGCCTCTGCTGCAAACAAACCTGACGACAATGCGCAGGATATTCCTTCCCCAAAGGCATTGAGAAATCCCGCCGATTCTCCCACCAGCAGGATGTTTCCCTTTCCCAGATAGAACCTGCCCGTTGAGCACATGTCGTTGCCCATACACCCGGCTTTTCTTATTAAACGGCCTGTTTTTAACCCAAATCTTGTTTCCAGCATTTTTCGATACGTAGCAAGGTAGGGGTGTAGCTTGCCACCCAATTTTACCGCCGTGCCGAAGACGTGCAGGTCGTCCTTAACGTTGAACCATGCATAGACCTCGCCATATTGAAGCTGAAGGAAGCCGTGATAGAAATGCGGGTCTAAATCCGAGGCGCCTTCGTAATAGTTCTGGTATGCGACAAACCATTTGACGCCCTCCTCGAATTCCGGCGCTAGCTTTGCCCTGATTATCGATTTGCTGCCTTCCGCGCCGATCAGGTATTTACAGGTGAATGAGATGGTTTTCTTATACATAGTGTGATAACACTCAACGGCTACGTGATCGCCGAAGTCGTTAAATCCTTTCACGGTGCAGCCGTCAATTATTTCCGCTCCAGAATGGGTAATCAGCCAGTTATCGTATTCGGAACGCCAGATATTGGGGGCGCCGTCGCCGTTTTTGTTAAAAGGCCAGTCTGCAAAACGTTCAAGGTCGGACCAAAGCCTAACCCCGGAGAGCAGACGCGGCTTTACATAAGCGGTATCGGGTATTTTGCCAAAATGTTTTTCTGTTAAATCCTGGGATTTTTTGAAAATAATGCCGGAACACATTTTGTACCGGGGAAGCTGTTTTTTTTCGATCACCAGGACTTTGTGTCCTGCATTTGACAACCCCCTGGCTGCCGCCGCCCCGGAAGGTCCGGAGCCGGAGATGATAACGTCGTATTGTGTATGTTTCATGGTTAGCAGGTTACTCGCAATTGTTTGATTTTTGTGAAATAGTTTTCTGATGCCTGCGCGCTTGTCCATTAGCGCGGATGGCCGGTTTCAAAATCACCCATACTATACGATAACACAATGCTTACAGGGAAATATATTTTCAAAAAAACGTTATGGCTATACAAGCATAAATGCCGTAGTTTTGATGTATTTCAAATCCAATTGTTCTGCCAATATTTCGTTCCTACGGAACTAATACTGTTTATCTGTTTGTTTTCTACCAATATTCTGTTCCTAATGGAACTCGCGCATAATTGCAATAAAAGACAATAGTTGCCTTATATGGCAGATTACGCTGTTATTTGTATAAGACGTTATCAACTTCCGTTCAACCCTACCGACAACTAAAAGCAAGCAAGAATTAAATTCCGTTGAATGCCTTGAAAAGGCTGTTAAAATCTTTGGCTATTCTAAGCAGAAAAGGAAACAAAGGTCAATTAGTAGTAGCGCGGGCGCCCTGCCTGCTGTTTTTCTCAAATGCAGGCGGACGCCTGCGCTACGAGGGCTGGCAAAATAAATAATCTTGCATTTTCCCTTGTTTCTGCTAAATTGACTAACCGAACGTGCCGTATCGCAGGCTTCCGGCCTGCACAGGTTTATCCGGCAGGCTGGAAGCCGGCACTCCCTGACGAAAAAAAATACCGGTGTTATGAAAATGCTGCTATCGATTTCCCGATTGCTGTTGAACACAGGGCGTGGGAACGTGCAACCGTAGGGTTTCGAAGTGTTTTCTACACCCACGAAATCGTGCCTGGGCTTGTCACGGATAATGCCTCGCCCCTATAATATAGAAAAGCTGATTTGTTTGGCTATCGTATCAATTTGTCTCGATATACTTCGCTATTGGATTTCTCAGAAGCTGGGAATGTTCATTTTATCCGGTCTGAGAGCGCGCAGCCAGATGGCAAGCCATGCGAGGGATTTGGGTTAAAGGAGATTGGGTTGTCAGAAGAAATGGTTCAAAAACGGAAGGGGATTGTTCATATTAATTATGCATACTGTAAATGCTGCAGTATCTGCGTAGACTTTTGCCCCGTTAAAAACCTGGAGATACGGCAACAGAAATTGGTTGAATTGGAAAGGTGTATCGCCTGCAAGACGTGCCAACGGTACTGTCCCGATATGGCCATTGAGATTGAGGAAATAGATGCCAAAACAGTTGTTACAGGGTAATCAAGCCATTGCCATGGCGGCAGAGGCCGCCGGCGTAAAGTTCTTTGCGGGCTATCCCATCACACCGGCCTCAGAAATTATCCACGAAATGGTTAACAAGGGCCATATAAAGGTGCTGCAGATGGAGGACGAGATTGCCTCCATCAACGCCGTTATTGGCGCTTCGCTGGCCGGACTCAAGGCAATGACGGCCACATCAGGCCCCGGCTTTTCTCTCATGCAGGAGAGCATCGGGCTTGCCCATATCATGGAGGTGCCTCTTGTTATTGTTAACGTTCAAAGGGTAGGCCCCAGCACGGGGATGCCGACCCTTCCCGCCCAGGGAGATATCATCCAATGTAAACACGGCAGCCATGGGGATTATTTCCCTATCGTGTTTTACCCAAACTCTGTTGCCGAGCTTTATACCTACACCGTGATGGCTTTTAATGCGGCGGAAGAGTCATTAAGCCCCGTTATCCTCCTCAGCGACGGCTACATCAGCCACCTCTATGAAACCATCATCCCTCACCGTGATTTTGAGGTCAGAAAGCGTAGCCGCCCCCCCTTAGGCACGGGCAACCGGCATTTTACGGGGCTGTCGCACGAAGATTCCGTGGTAAAGACCGCCGACGTCGATAACTACCGCAGGCTCATCGCTTCTTTACAGGAAAAGCAGCAATTGACGGCTCAGCGATATAATTACTATGAATATTGCGAATGCACGAAGGAGACGGACACGCTCTTGATATCGTTTGGGGCGCTTTCCCGCGTGGCATATTATTTTAGGAACGATTTTGCGCTGTACAGACCTATTCGCATGTACCCGCTCGTGGAGGAGATCAAAGCAATTGCAGCCGGATACAAACGGATAATTATGATGGAGATGAACACCGGGCAATACGTTCATGAGATTGAACGTGTCTTACGTCGTGAGATACAGTTTATCCCGATACTAGGCGGGCGTATCGACCTTGGCGAAATCAGGCGGGAAATAGCAAGGGTTGGTTAATTGGCATGGGTGTTCAGTTCGGATTTAAGCCCAGCCTAACCGTATTTGCAACACAGCCCCAAAAGGGCGTAACACGATAGCCCAGGGTTTTGCATTATGAGTTAAACAAGCCCGGAAGGGGCGATATTGAGGGCAAAATGACGGTCCTTCCGTATTACGCCCCTTATGGGCTTGTCTGCATTCCGTGTCCCCTGGGTGTTGCCCAAGCTGTCATATTTCCCCCTTCAGGGCTAACAGAAACCTGGGTTTCGTGGTTATTATTGGTTTCTCAACTTAACCCGTATCGGCTTACCAAAGAAACAAAAAAAAGCCATGCGACATTCTGCGTCGCATGGCTTTTAGCGTTATATGACCCCATGGGGATTTGAACCCCAGTTCACAGATCGAAAATCTGTTGTCCTAGACCAGGCTAGACGATGGGGCCATTTTACAATTTAAAATGGTGAGGGCAGATGGACTCGAACCATCGACAATCGCCTTAAAAGGGCGGTGCTCTACCAGCTGAGCTATGCCCCCTGCCGGTCATTTTTATATCTTTGTTATTTCTTCTATCTTTTTCTTAATCAGGTCAGTCAGCTTGCCTTCAAACTCGTGAATGGCCTTTTGTACGTCGTCCTTCGTGCGCTCTGCGTCATCCTCTGATAGGATACCTTCTTTTTCTTCTTTGTCAACGTGTTTATTTGCTTCGTGCCTTGCGTTTCTAAGGCCTATCTTTGCTGTTTCACCGTATTCCTTTGCAAGCGCTGCTATTTTCTTACGGCGTTCTTCGTTGAGCGGTGGAATTACGATCCGAATGGCCTTTCCCTCGTTCGAAGGGGTTAAACCGATATCGGACTGCAAAATGGCCTTTTCGATGCTTGAAAGAGCCGACGTGTCGTAAGGTTTAATTACCAAAGACTGTGCGTCCGGCACCGAGATTACCGCCAACTGCTTGAGCGGGGTCAACGTGCCATAACACTCCACTTTCAGGTTTTCTACAAGCCCCGGTGTCGCCCTGCCCGTTCTCAGGCTCTTTAACTCATCGCCCAGGTGGCTCACTGCCTTTTCCATCTTAACTCTGGTTTCTTTGTTTATCGCTTCTTTTGACATACCTTTATTCCCCGATATAGGTTCCCACAGGTTCTCCGCAAATTGCCTTCTGCATGTTTTCATGCTTACTCATGTTGAATACCATCAGCGGCAATTTGTTTTCCATACTTAATGATATTGCCGTCATATCCATTACGCCAAGCCGTTTGTTCAGCACATCCAGATAGGTCAATTTTGTAAATAGTTGTGCTGACGGATTCTTTTTAGGGTCGTCTGAATACACGCCATCGACCTTAGTCGCCTTCAGCAGCACATCTGCGTTGATCTCAATTGCACGCAGGACGGCAGCCGTGTCGGTGGTGAAATAAGGGTTACCCGTCCCACCGGCAAAAACAATAACGGCTTTTTCTTTCAGATACTGCAAACAATTTTTCAGGATAAACGGTTCCGTAATATTTTGCACATCAACCGCGCTGACCACGTGTGATTTAACGTTAAAAGACTCCAGCGTTTCCTGGAGGATCAGCGCGTTCACAACGGTTGCCACCATCCCAATCTGATCCGCACGCACCCGCGATTTGCCCGTGCTGCTAAAAGTTGCGCCGCGCAGTATGTTGCCGCCTCCCACAACGACTGCAAGCTCCACGCCCATTGCAGAGATTTTTTGAATCGCCTTTGCAACCGCGCTAAACTGCCCGGTTTCAATGCCGCGCCCGGTAGTATCGCCAAAACCTTCACCGCTTATTTTCAACAACACCCGCTTGTACTTAACGTCACTTTGCATAGGCCCAGAGGCAATAAAGCGTGTGCTGATACGCTATCCTTCCCCAACCTCGAATCTGACGAAACGGTTTATTTTAATGTTTTCTCCGATTTTGGCAATAATAGCAGTTAACAATTCCTGAACGGTTTTGGTATTATCCTTTACGAAAGGCTGTTCCAAAAGGCACCTTTCCTTATAAAAGCTCTCCAATTTACCGGCAGCAATCTTTTCTACAATATTGGCAGGCTTGTCCTTGGCTTCTTCCATAAATATCTTCTTTTGTTCTTCAATGATGTTGCCGGGAATATCTTCCCTCTTTACCACCAGTGGCTTTGTGGCGGCCACCTGCATGCAAATGTCCTTCAGGAACTGCTGGTAGACATCATTTTTTGCCACGAAATCAGTCTCACAATTCAACTCTACCAGTACACCAAGCTTCCCGTTTGTATGGATATAGCTGCCGACTCTTCCTTCTGAGGTAGCCCGTTGTTCTTTTTTTGCAGCCTTGGCGACCCCCTTCTTCGTAATGATTTCCAGGGCCTTTTCGAAATCGCCTTTAACATCGTCCAATGCATTTTTGCATTCTAGTATGCCTGCGCCTGTTTGTTCTCTTAACTTCGTAATACTAGATAAATCTGCCATGTACATCCTCCGTACCTGTAGTATAAATCAGCAACCTTTCCCGGTATTCACCACACCAATGAGTGCAAAACAATCCAGAATGGAACTGCCACTGAATGTTTTTAATGCTGCACCCGGGTTTGCTCGTTGTGGATAAGCCTTGTTTTCTCTTTTGTTGGAAATGAAAGGGGTGCCGTAAGTCCTTTTATTTATAACTTATGTATCGTAGCCGAAAGCTCTTTCGCCGCTATAATAGCATCGGTTGTTTTCGCCAAAAAAAGACATATTGACCGTATCGCATCATCGTTTCCTGGCACGCAAATGTCTATCATGTCCGGGTCACAATCCGTATCCGCGAGGCATACCGTAGGGATTCCCAGTTTCTTTGCTTCTTTGATAGCATTCAGTTCGTGCTTTGGGTCTACCACTACGAGCGCCCCTGGCAGTGAAGACATGTTCCGTATGCCTTCCAGGTTGGTAACCAGTTTTTTACGCTCACGGTTAAGTGTAGAGATTGCCTTCTTGCTAAACTGGTTGATTCCCCCGGTTTTCTCAAGATTTTCAAGCTCTACCAGCCGTAACAACTGTTTCCTGATGGTATCGAAATTTGTCAATGTGCCGCCTAACCAACGTTCGCTAACATAGTGCATTCCGCAGCGCTTCGCCTCTTGCACAACGATGTCGCGCGCCTGCCATTTTGTGCCTACAAATAGGATGTCCTTTTTGGTTCTGGCAAGGTTAGTTAAGAACTTACATGCCGTGATCAACCCTTTCAACGTTTCCCGCAAGTTGATGATATGTATTAAATTCCGCTTGCCGAAAATATAGGGCTTCATCTTAGGATTCCATCTGCTCGTACGATGACCAAAATGAAACCCCGCATCAACTAATTCCTGCACGTTCACAATAGACAAATAATCTCCCCTCACATTAAAAAAAGAAGCTGACGGTTAAAGTTTTAGAAAGTATGAAATTATATTGTTTTCCAACAAATTGTCAAGGATATTTTACTGAGTTTGTAAGCCGACCGGGATATTGGGTACCGGGAATAAATCAAAAATGTTCCGGCTTTTTGTATATGCCCTGCAGGGACAATCGCTAACAGGCCGGCAATTTATGGCCTGCTTTCAAGGTGTCTAACCATTCAAAGTCCCGCAGGGAGGGCTGAAAACAGGCTGGACGTGCGTCCTCGCTTGCTGGCGAAAATACCAGGCAGGGACGCCAGACGCACTTTTTTTAAAGTTTTTATGAGTAGTTGAATCCAGCCCTTTGAAGGTGCAAGACACTCATGAGTCCTGGCGCAACTACACCGCTACCAAATCATCTCCCTTTTTGCCCACGGTTACGAAAGGGATTCCAGGTGGGGGAAAACGGTAAATGCCAATCAATGGCGTTTGGCCTATCTGTACCGTAATGAAAGCATAGCAAAGTTCCGTTAGGAACGAAATAGTGGTAGAAAATACGCAGAGAAACCATATA
>CAYHFB010000182.1:0-7555 GCA_964355695.1 uncultured candidatus Brocadiaceae bacterium | reverse complement strand
GACCGTGATAACGGTTGCTGCAATGACGCCTGTGCGGCTGCCAGCCGGGCAATGGGAACCCGGAAGGGGGAGCAGCTTACGTAGTTCATTCCGACTTTGTGGCAGAAGGAAATGGTTTGTGGATTTCCGCCGTGTTCGCCGCATATACCCACCTTCAGATCAGGGCGCGTGCTTCTGCCTTCCTTAATCCCGATCTCAACCAACCGCCCTGTGCCTTCCTGATCCAATACCTGAAACGGGTCTTTATCGAGAAGTCCTTTTTCAAGGTAGTCAGGCACAAAGGAGCCTACGTCGTCACGGCTGAAGCCGAAGGTCATCTGGGTAAGGTCGTTTGTTCCGAAGGAGAAAAATTCGGCGTGTTTTGCTATCTTGTCGGCTATCAGCGCGGCGCGGGGCAGCTCAATCATCGTGCCAACCATGTAATCGACCTGCACACCCTTTTTCTGTAACGACTCCTTGGCCACTTTGTTGACAGAGTCTTTCAATACGTTGAATTCCTGTTCCGTGCTGATAAGGGGCAACATGATTTCCGGATAGACCGCAATGCCCTTTTTCTTTACGTTGCACGCGGCCTCAATGATCGCCTGCACCTGCATGTCGTAGATTTCAGGGTAGGTGATGCCGAGACGGCAACCCCGGTGTCCAAGCATCGGGTTCAGTTCGTGTAGCGCCGCCACCTTTTCCTGCACGTCTTTCAGGCTGATCTTCATCTGTTTCGCCATCTCTTTCTGATTGTAGTCTTCCTGCGGCAGGAATTCATGGAGAGGCGGGTCCAACAGCCTTACCGTAACGGGAAGCCCGTCCATCACCGTAAATATTTGTTCAAAGTCGCGGCGTTGCATCGGGAGCAGCTTCTTAAGTGCCGACAGGTATGAATTGAGCGGTTCTTTAAGTTCTATTTTTGCCTGTGCCAGTTCTTTTTCAAGGGATGCCGACTTGTGGTTGGAAGCCAGTACTATTTCCTTCTCCAGGCCGGCAATCTTGGCCTTTATGCTTTTTACGTCAGGGGCCGAAAGGATCATCTGACGCACCGCGTCGATCCTGTGCTCACCAAAAAACATGTGTTCCGTCCTGCAAAGTCCGATGCCTTCAGCGCCCAAAGCGAGCGCCTTTTTTGCGTCGGCTGGCGTATCGGCGTTTGTGCGCACCTTGAGTATGCGGATTTCATCGGCCCATACCATAAGCGCGGCAAAATCTCCGCTCAATCGTGGTTCTACGGTAGGCACCTGTCCCATCATAACCTGACCAGTGCTGCCGTCTATCGAAATGTAATCTCCTCTTTTTACAACCTTGCCGTCTACCTTAAAAACTTGTTTTTTGTAATCCACGTGTACGTTTCCGCATCCGGCAACACAGCATTTCCCCATACCCCTGGCTACCACGGCGGCGTGCGACGTCATACCGCCTCGCGTGGTTAAAATGCCTTGAGCTGCGTGCATGCCGCCAATGTCTTCCGGGGAGGTTTCCGTTCTCACCAGGATGACCTTCTCCTTCTTTTCCGCCATCCTTTCGGCGTCTTCCGCGCTGAAAACTACCTTGCCCGTTGCGGCGCCCGGCGAGGCCGGAAGCCCCACGGCGATTACCTCTTTTTTCGCCTTCGGGTCAAAGGTGTGATGCAGTAACTGATCAAGGTCGCTTGGGTTGATGCGGCCAATGGCTGTCTTTTTGTCGATCAAGCCTTCGTTTACCATATCTACGGCTATTCTGATGGCCGCCTGGGTTGTGCGTTTGCCGTTTCTGGTTTGGAGTATGTAGAGCTTGCCTTCCTGAATCGTGAACTCCATATCCTGCAGGTCTTTAAAGTGGGTTTCAAGGGTGTTCTTGTACCTGACAAGCTCTTTATAGACTTCCGGCATCTCTTTGTTCAGGGCTTCAATCGGCTCCGGTGTGCGAATACCGGCAACGACGTCCTCGCCTTGCGCGTTATTGAGGTATTCACCGTAAAATTTATTTTCGCCCGTTGAAGGGTTCCTCGTAAAGCATACGCCGGTGGCAGAGCTCGTGCCCATGTTACCGAATACCATCGCCTGCACGTTCACGGCAGTCCCCAGGAGTCCTTTGATTTCGTAAAGCTGCCGGTATTTTACTGCACGGGGGTTATTCCATGAGGAAAACACGGCGTCTATTGCTTTTTTGAGTTGTACTTTCGGGTCGTTTGGAAAGGCTTCTTTGGTGTTTTTCTTATAAATTACCTTAAACTCTTCTGATATGGTTTTTAATTGTTCCGCAGTAAGTTCGGCGTCGGTTGCAACCTTCGCCTTTTTCTTGTGTTTGTCAAGCACCTCTTCAAATTTCTGCCGGTTTACGCCCATAACAACGTCGCTGAACATGGTAATGAAGCGCCGGTAAGCGTCCCACACAAAGCGCTCGTTGCCCGTCTTTTTGATAAGACTGGCTACGGCGTCCGGATTAAGTCCCAGATTTAAAACCGTGTCCATCATACCCGGCATTGACGCCGCAGCGCCACTGCGAACGGAAACGAGCAGCGGATTGGCTGCGTCGCCCAGCTTTGCGCCCATAAGCTTCTCAAGGCGTGAAAGGTTTTTCTCTACCTCCCTCTCAAGACCTTCCGGATACTTTTGATCGTTTTTGTAGTATGCATCACAAACCTCAGTTGTTATCGTGAATCCGGGAGGTACAGGTATGCCGATGTTGGTCATCTCCGCAAGGTTGGCGCCTTTGCCACCGAGGAGATGTTTCATATCGGCCTTGCCTTCTGCATTACCGCCGCCAAAGAAATACACATACTTAGGTGACATACTACTTTGCTCCTTTCAAGTAAATGGGCGATACGATCGTTGTTTATTGTATTACACAGCAAAAACTTCTGATTTTCAGGAAATTTCTTTGAATTTGAAGCCTGATGAAAAATGCTAAACCGTAAATGATTGTACTTGCGAGTTTCAGTGGTATCATTATTTCCGATCAACAATCGGTATAAAACGTAATGTTTATTTGCTGTTTTGAGTCAATTATCCAGCGGAAGCTTTTTGTTTTTAATTGTTATTAAAATAGGTTATTATGGTACAGAAAGGTGATTGTCTAGTCAAGCTTATTTCGGATTAAATATCCTTCAACATTCGTTATTCCTTGTTCGATATTAAAAGCGTTAAAATAACCTATTGAAAGGGGTGCCATGATGATATTCAAGCAATTGAACAAGATTTCATGTAAGACGTACCTTGTCGGTTCCGAAAAAAACAGGGAGGCGCTTGTGGTAGACCCTGTGCTGAATTATGTGCCTGAATATCTGTTGCTCCTGAAAAACGAGGGGCTGAAGCTGACCCATATTATTGACACCCATACCCATGCAGACCACATCTCAGGCGCCGGGGCGCTGGCGGAACAAACGGGCGCGGTGTACGTCATGCACCAGCTTTCGCCCGTTCGTTGCGTGGCCTTTCGCGTTCCAGACGGTTTCGAGTGCCGTCTGGGCGATATCCCCGCCAGGGTCATGCACACACCGGGCCACACAAATGACAGCTTGTGCCTCATATTTCCAGACCGTATCCTCACGGGTGACACCCTGTTTTTGGATGACGGCGGGGCAGGCCGCACCGATTTGCCCGGCGGCGACCCCGCCCAACACTGGGAATCCATCCAAAAGATCATGAAACTACCCGACCAACTGCTGGTCTATCCGGCACACGAGTATCGGGGACGGGAACCATCCAGCCTGGCTGAACAAAAAAAGCGCAATCCCAGTCTGCAACCACGCACAAAAGAGGCGTATACCAAATGGCTGTCGGATATGAAATTGACGCCCGCCGATTGGATGGGCGACGTGTTGAAGGCCAATTGCGACTGTTCCCAAGACCCAAATGCCGCCCGGATTCCTACGGACGCCCCTGCGTGCGAAGTTAAAGGCACCGCGTCACCCAGGTCTGATGAAGGGAAAACGCCAACGATCTCCGTTGCCGAGGTTAAACGGCGCATTGCAGCAAACCAGTTGAAAGGCGCAGTCATTATCGACGTGAGAGAGCCGTCCGAACTTAAAGGCGATTTGGGGGCAATCAGCGGCGTTATAAACGTCCCCGTAGGCCAGGTGGCACAGCGGTTAGGCGAGTTGGAGAAATACAAAGACTCAGAGGTTATCACGGTATGCAAAGGCGGCATGCGCGCCGACGTCGCCGCCAACCTTTTGATCAAGGCCGGGTTTAAAAAGGTCTTCAACATGACCGGCGGCATGATGGCCTTCCGCGCGGTGGAAAAAAAGTAATTTCGAGTTTCGGATTTCGAGTTTCGGATTTCAAGCGTACCAATTTGATGCCTATGGCTAACCAAGCCAGGTCTTCGATGATTAATCGGTTAAAAACGGTGGGTTCGCCCGGTGTTTTCCGAAAAACAGAGGCTTTGGGCTATGCCCTGTCGTGTTCCCGCACATCGTACCGGCACCAACCGGCGAGGTTCAATCTCCGTCAGATTACGTAGGGCAAACCTTCAGGTTTAGAAACATCTTTTCACTACCCGCAAGGAATTGGGCGTGCGGAGGTGGATTGTTTGTCTGATTTTTCACCTTCACGTGTTCCCCGATGTTCACATTTTCCTCCTGGAATGGCCGTGTGCTGATGAAATTACTTACCCGACGGTGTCCGAAAGAAGGGGAACGAAAGTTGTTTTGCGCCAGTTAGCATCTGTAACGTATTGCGTGATATATTGTTAAGATAGTGCATTGTCTGCCAATGGTTGCTGGTGGATACTATTGTCTGTGCAGTGGTATATCGTTTGCTAACCAATTAAGCAGTAGCAAACCTATTAAAGCTTAAAGAAAGGTCACGATAATTATGAAAAAACTAAAAACTACGTATATTACCCTTGGTCTTGTGTTAATGTACACCCCTTGTCTTTTGGGCGGCGGCGAGAACATTTCTAACAACAAGATATCTGCAACGCCAGACAAGCTGCAAACAAAACTCAGCAATGATATTGAAATGCCTTTACTCAGACCCATACAAGTAAAAACAGAAGAAAAGCCGGTAGTGTCCGAGCCGGTGGGACAAACGCCGGAGTTGTTTGATAGGGAAGCACATGCGCCGGAGGTTGTTGTGGCTCCGCCATCACAACCGTTACCAAAACCGCAAATACAGCAGCCTCGGTTGCTATCACAGCCACCGCAAGAGCCGAAGCCGCAACCGCAATCTCAGCCGCAGTTGCTGTCGCAACCATCGGCGCTGCCGGATACACAAGCACAAGGCGAACATAGCAATGAGGCTGTGCTATCGATTCTCATGGCAGAAAAAGAAAAACTGCGCGTATTAGAAAAGAAATATGGACAGTTGGAGGGTGAGTTTAAGCTGGAAGCAGATTCCGAAGAGAAGGGTTTATCCGCACAGTCAACGGTGATCAGTAATAAGCATATCCCCGCGAATGCCCCAGTATCCAAGACAGAAGGAAAACCGGCAAAAGGCATAAGTGCAAATGCCGGCAATCGGGCAGTTGGACAGCCAAAAGCACCGTCTGAAGAGTCTCTGGATTCCCGGTTGGAAAAGGAAATGAAAACGGTAAACTCTTTTAACGCTGCCGAGTGTTATTACAAGTTGTGTGAGTACGAGAGCGCGTTGAAGACGTACAAGACGCTCACGTCCGACAACTGCAGCGCTGAGCAGTACCAATGGGCGCAATTCCAGGTAGCGAATTGCTACCGGAACTTGAAGGACTTTGATACCGCGCTTGGCGAGTTTAAACGTTTTGCCGGTTTATCACACGACAACGAATTGATAGACCAGGCCAATTGGTACATAAGTGACATTCAGTGGTGGAAGACCTGGAGTGAAAAGAGGTCTCTGTTAACTAACCAACTACTTGCAGCGTCCGGCAACAAAGAATCGAAATAAAAAAGGATGGGTATGATAATGGAAAACACGTTGCTCAATACATTTTCCCGAAGCCAGACAACCGACCTTACGGCGGCCTTTCACCAATTCAATCAATATACCCTGCGGCTCGAAGAAAGCTACAATCAGTTGCAGAACAGGGTAAAGGCGATTGACGCGGAGATGGCTCACGCAAACGCCTGTCTGAGCGACAAGGTACAGGAACTGGACAGTCTCACGAAATACTTGCACAACCTTTTAGGCAGCATCCACAGTGGCGTTATTGCCATTAATCTGAAGGGGGAAATTTCCACCTTTAACAAGGCCGCCGAAAAGATTTTGCGGTTAAGTGCGCCCGACGTGTTAGGGAAAAGGGTCGATGCTGTTTTTAAAAGCAGTAACGGCGCTGCCCCTCTTATGCTGTTAACGCTCAAAAGAGGGCGGAATTGCATTGACGTGAAACGCCAGATAGAAACGGATAAGGGGTTGAGCAAGTGGATTGAAAGCAGCGTGTCACTTATTAAAGACGCACATGATAACACCATCGGCGCCGTTGAAGTATTCAGAGACCTGTCGGAAATCCGCGAATTGGAGACGCGTTTGAGAAAGGCGGATAAACTTGCGGCTATTGGCGCAATGTCCGCGTGCATCGCACACGAGATACGCAACCCCCTGAACGGTATAGAAGGGTTTTCTGCGCTGCTTGCCAGGGACTTGAGCGACTCCGACCCACGAAAGAAGCTGGTAAAAAACATCATACAGGGCACGAAAAACCTCAACAAGACCGTTACGGAACTCCTGGTATTTGCCCGCCCCTTGAAATTAAGCATCTCAGATTGCCGTATTTCGGAAGTCCTGAATAAGACACTCTTTTTTGTAGCCGAAGACATGACGCAAAAGGGCATATCCGGCATTCGCATTGTCAGGGAATTCACCCTGGACGCAGCCTCAGACCTGATACGGTGCGACGCGGAGAAGTTGCAGCAGGCCTTTTTGAATTTGTGTATGAATGCCGTACAATCCATGACACAGGGCGGTGTTTTAACGGTGTTCACAGCAAAGACGGAAGACCACGCGTACGGGGACGTCCTGATAGGCGTAAGAGATACGGGAACGGGGATAAAAAAAGAACTGATGGGCAAAATATTTGACCCCTTTTTTACGACAAAACACGAAGGAACCGGCTTGGGGCTGGCGATTGTAAACAAAATTGTTGAGGCGCATAACGGGAAGATATTGTTTGAAAGCCTGGAAGGCAGTGGAACAACCTTTTACACCCATTTATCGAAAAACCCCCTATGCGATATCTATACCTTTGATGATATGTTTTCAAAGACCAGGGAATTGGCAGCTCAATTTGCATAGGTAAGCGTTTAACTTGTTTTTTTGACAGGATAACAGGATAGACAGGATGGATAATCCCATAAAGCAAAACTTTGTCATAACCTAGAGGAGGTAATATGGAATATACAGAGCTTACTGAAAAGATTATTGGGTGTGCCTATCGAGTATACAATAAAATGGGTTTTGGTTTTCTTGAAAGCGTATATGAAAAGTGTATGCTCATAGAACTCAGGAAGGCAGGACTTATAGCTGAATCCCAAAAACCTATTACCGTTACTTATGAAGATGAAATAGTAGGAGAATTTGTAGCGGATATTGTCGTTGAAAACACCATAATTCTAGAATTGAAATCTGTTAGAAGGGTGGTAATGGCTCATGAAGTTCAATTAGTTAATTAT
>CAYHFB010000181.1:0-7563 GCA_964355695.1 uncultured candidatus Brocadiaceae bacterium | reverse complement strand
GCATCGTCAGGTATTTGTACAAATCAACAAATATCGAAGTAGACAAAGTCATAAGCGCAACAAAAACAATATCGGAAAGGGGAGGGGAAGTATCAATGACTACAGCAATGAGACTTATTGAACAAGGGGTGCTTAAGGGACAGAGGAACGGCCTTAAAATTGCCATTGAGTTGGGATTGGAGTTGAAATTTGGTATTGAAGGCCTAAAGTTCTCTGAAAGGGTATCAAGCATAGAATCTATAGAAAAATTACATGTAATAAAAGAAGCAATAAAAATAGCAAAAAATCTGGAGGAGATAAGCAAACTATTAGAAATTTGATACTATGGGGGCTTATAAAAACCCACCGTTTATAGAAAAACATGTTGTTCCCGTAGGGCAAACCTTCAGGTTTGCCACACGCCCTGCAAGGCCGTTTGGTTTTGCACAAGCACACGCGTGTTTACCCTCAATCACCCGTTCCGTTAGGAACGAAATATCGGTAGAAGATAAACATAAAAACCGTGTTAGTTCCGTAGGAACGATATATTGGCGGAATAATTGAATTTTTAAATATATCAGGCCTACGGCATTTATGTTAGTCTACACATATCATTTCTACCGATATTTTGTCCCTACGGGACGTTTTTCGGCAGCTACAGGTTTGCACCCTGAACCAACCGGTGGTAATGTTCAGCAACATCATGCAATTTGTTTACTACATTGGCAAGAGATCGTGGAGTATCCATATAACATTAAATCATAGGGAAAGTTATGCCGCTACAGTTGACCATCGAATATCCAGATGCAATTCCTAACATTCTGCATGAGACAAGGGAGCAGTTTGAGCAGGAAGCTAAGATGGCTATGGCCGTTAAACTTTTTGAAATGAAACGGCTTTCATCTGGAATGGCTGCATCATTGGTGGGAATGGACAGAGTATCTTTTTTACTCAGTTTACACCGTTTTGGTGTAAGTATGATAGATATTGAGCAGGAAGAACTTGCGTTGGATTTACAAAATGCCTGATACGGAGCAAATAGTAATAAATACTGGACCACTCATTGCGTTAGTTGCCGCATTGGGTGATTTGAAAGTGCTACGACCTCTTTATAGCAAGGTAATCGTGCCGTTTGAAGTATGTCAGGAAATATTGGCTAAAGACATAAATTGTTTTGCTGTTTCCCAGTTTAATGAAGCGGATTGGTTGAAAAAGTGGCCACACAATATTGAAATCTCGCACTATCTCAGAAACTCACTTGACATTGGTGAGGCATCTGTTATTCAAATGGCGCTAAATGAAAAATGCCAGGTTGTTTGTATAGACGAAACAGTAGGAAGGCGAATAGCAAAGCTAAACGGTGTGAAGCTGACAGGCACAATTGGTATCCTTTTACGTGCAAAAAAAGAAGGGCTTTCCTTTTCTATGAAGGATGCTATCCAGCGGATGATAAGCAAAGGAGTCTGGCTTAGTAGCAGTGTTATCAATTTTGCACTTTACCATGCTGGAGAAAAAGAGAAATAATGCTGCCGACACAGATGCGTTCCAAAGCTGAAGCTTGGGAACGAGAAAAAACGATACTACCGCGCTTTTTGACCGACATCGGAATAAAAAATGCCTCTATTCCACCGGTTCTGAACGGAGCCACAGCGCACGGCGTGCTATGGCAGGCCACGTCAAGGCGTTTTATGATGGACGTACCTGATGTAGCCCGATATCTGGTGGAGGATGGAAATCTCGTTATCATTGAACCGATGCCGAAGTCTGATAAAGAAAAGGTAAGCCGCTTTTTCCAAATGACCCCTCTAGCCGCCCTCCTCTTTCAGCGCGGGATAACGGCCTTCCACGCTGCGGCAGCCGCCGGGCCTCACGGCGCCGTACTTCTTGCCGGAGATTCCTGCGCCGGCAAGTCAACATTGCTCATGGAGTTGCTCAAACGAGGATGGAAAATGCTTTCCGACGACCTTTCTGTGGTGGCCTTGAACGAAAACGGCGCACCTGATGTGCTTCCAACCTTCCCGGACGTTGTGCTGTGGAGTGATACCCTGGACAAATTCGGTGTCGAAAATACGGACAACTCCCGGCAGACCTTGAATCTGGAGGAACGGTTTACCTATAACCCTCAAAGGCTGAAGGCAATCTACTATCTCTCTGTTCATAGTAAAAATGAAATAGAAATCAGTTCTACGGAAGGTGTTGGTCGTTTCAGCTTTCTCACAGAGGTATTATACAACACAAGGATCGCCGACGCACTATGGGACAAAGCCGCCTACATGCGAGTAGCGGCCGCCATAGCCCGAAACGTTTCCATGCGAAACCTGCTTAGGCCGAAGGGACGTTGGAGCAGTGAAGAACTGGCGGACGTGGTGGAAAAGGAATGTCAATAAACTACCGCTATACTTTCTACGGTCTTACCTTTCAACTCCCGTTTGCCAGTCCGATGCTTCCCGTTGCCCCACCGGACACCCCTCCAGACGTTACGGTTGTATACGGGCATGTGCCGGAAAGGTTAGAAAATGTAACGGCATCCGACAACAGTTGGAAATTGGGGTTTTGCTGGCAGGCATCATCAGGTCGCTTTCTTTTAAGGGGAGGGCGGAGGTCTGGGCATTTTCTTGTGGAAGGCGGCAAAAACGTTACGGTAGAACGCGGCCCCGCTTCAGAAGACGGCCGCATATTATTTCGCCTGTTGCACTCTGTTACAGCGGAATTGCTCAAGCAAAGGGGTTTCCTGGTGCTACACGCAAACACAATCCTTACCCCACGCGGCGCCATAGTCGTAGCAGGTAAGTCGGGGACTGGAAAATCCACCACGCTTGCGGTCATGCTTCGGCTGGGATGTACCATGATTTCAGACGATATCACCGCCCTGCGCATCGGAACAAACGGTCAGGTAGAAGCAATACAAGGGGGGGGGCAGATATACCTGTGCGACGATGCCGCAAATCGCCTCAACATTGATTTTTCCAGGTTCAACCGACACCCTTTGAGGCGAAGGAAGGTTGCTATCCCAATACAGAGCGGACACAGCACGAAACCAGTACCGCTTTGGAGGTTTTATCTGTTGGACATTCACAAAGGTGACAACCTGCATATATCATGCCTGACCGGTATGGACAAGTTTAAGGCATTACAGGGCTGCATAGACGGGCCGCTCAGCCCTGAAGAACACACCGGAATGTTCCCGCTTTTTACGGCAACGACACAAGTGGAGGTCTTCCGCATAAAACGGCCTGAAGGCCGCTGGACAGTGGATGAGGTGGTGGAGGTGATACTCCATGGGTAAAATTATTTGGCTGGCTTCCTATCCAAAGTCAGGTAATACGTGGATGCGGGTACTGTTAACTAATTATCTGCGCGACGATAATAAACCCGCAGACATTAACGAACTGGATAGAGTACCAGTTGCGAGCGGGAGGGTCTTGTTCGATAAATGGGTGGGGGTTGAGGCATCGGCATTGAATGATACGGTTGTAGAACGGTTGCGCCCAAGCATATATCGCTGCATGGCCGGAGAATCACCGGATACGATATACTTGAAGGTACATGATGCCTGGGGGCGTACGGACAGGGGTGAACCGCTTTTCCCCACAGATGCTACAACCGGGGTGGTTTACATCATACGCAACCCTCTGGATGTTGTAACGTCAGCAGCCAACCACTGGTGCGTGGGTATCGAGAAGGCGGTGGCAAACTTATGCGACCACGATTTAACCTTTTCAAGTTCAAGTAATGGATCGTCAGGCCAGTTGCGCCAGCGCCAGCGCTCGTGGAGCAGTCACGTTAAGAGCTGGATAGATGAGTCGGGGCTTCCACTCTATCCGGTGAGATACGAGGACATGCGCCTTAACACCGAAGCTACCTTTAAGGGGGTGGTACAATTCTGCGGTTTGGGCGGTGACGACGAGCGGGTACGCAAGGCAGTGGCATTCTCAGATTTCTTCGAATTGCAGCGCCAGGAACGTGAGAAAGGATTTCGGGAACGCAATGTATCTGCGATTGAACCTTTTTTTCGGCGCGGACAGGTATCTTCGTGGCGCGAAGAACTAAAGCCGGACTTTGTCAAGCGATTGATTGATTCGCATGGAGCAATGATGAAGCGGTTTGGATATCTGGATGAACATGATGAACCGGTTTAGCGAAGATTGCACCGTGCGCTCGCTACAAATAAACAACGTTGTAGCTCGTGGCTTCAGCCCTGAGGGATGCGTGCACGGTACTTTGCACCAAACCACCACACAATGCCCGACAATGCTTGTCCCTGTGGCGAGTACAACGTCCATCAAACCTAAAGGTTTGAGCTACAAAGGTGGTCGCCGTGGGCGACCTAATTTTAATAAAAAGGAGGTACCGGTTATGTCTATTGAGTTAAACAGCTTAATTGTGCGAGGGAAAAACATTTTGTCAACCCCTATTGACAATGAATTAGTGATCCTGAACATAGTTAAAAATAACTATGTTGGTCTCGACGAGATTGGCCTGCGTATATGGGAGTTGCTGGAAAAACCCATCCGTGTCAATGAATTGTGTAATCAGCTAAGCCGGGAGTTTGATGCAACGCCCGAACAGATCATTGAGGACACAATCCCTTTCCTTGCAGATTTGAACGATGAAGGGCTTGTTAATCTTGAGGACGAGCAACGGGCATAAGCATCCATTTCTTGGAGAAAACCCTAAATGTGGGATTTCAATGTATAGGAAATTGAAAGTTAGGCATAAAAGGCCGACAGGATATAGCCAGGCGACCCATTATGGTTGCAAACCCTTGGTACGTGTTCAGGCAGTTGCAAGGCTAAAGCCTTGCCCTACGTATTAAACGTCAAAGACTTAATTTTACACATTTCCGTAAACAGGGGGCAGTCAAGTCCGGTGGATTTCGCCTTGCTCTTCCTAATCGACACAACTATTTTTCACACACCGGATAAGCAACTGTTTTAGGGAAAAGCCGTTTGCCGCCGGTCAAGTCCAAATAGGTATCGTCGCCGATACGGAAGGCAGTCCTGATCCAACCGTACATAATGAACACCTTGTTGTCTCGGATAATGGTCTCTTTTCGTTTTTGAGGTTTATATCGGGTCATTAGGTATTCTTCAAGAGCAGGCAATTCTGGTCTGAAGGTATATTTGTCGGATGGCCCGCAGTTCATCTCGAAATGTGTGCAACCACGTTTAATAACCATGGGAACATCGGGACCAAGCTTTGGGTTGGTATTTAACACTTCACGCAAGAGATGATACATTTTCCGCGCTTCGTCCAAGCTATTGGTATAAAAAAGACCATGATATATTTCCTGAGTATAAACCATATTTAAGTTTGCGCCACACTTAGCACAGCAGCAAAAGCTTTCAGATACGTCTACCAATGCAACCAGTTCTCTTAGTGTTCTCGGAAGCACCTTAACTTTATAACAATTTCGGCAACCATAAGGAACAGCAGATCGGTTATAGGCACATTTAAACAGCAATCCGTCTAAAAATCCACAATCTCGTCCGGGAGGAGGCTCCTGATTGTTAAACAACCAAGGCCTCGGTACGGCATCAAGCGCATTTTCAACAAGCAACAACGCGCCATCTTCTTGTTGCAACAGCCGTCCTTCTGCAATGGCTTGATTCAAGTTTTCTTTGACACTATGCCTACCAATCTTCAAAGACAAAAGACTTTCTGACAAATTAGTTTCCTCGAAATAAAAATTGAAGTAAGCAGTTAAAAGCATTAACTGACAAACCGTATTATGTCATCATACCCAACAGGAGATAGCAGGGAATTATCTTTTGCCATGAGCACGTCAATGTGGCAAAATAAAAAACATTGCAAGCGTTTTTTAATTTAAATTCGTTCATGTTTTTGCTTTAGTCACGTTATCCAATCCCACGAAGCGCTTGCCATCCCTTTTTAGGTATGTATCTCCGTCCTCCCTGATGAGGTTGGCAATTTCAACCGCAATATTTGCATTGTCGTACTTTAAAGAGAGGTATTTTACAAAATCCGCGGCAATCGTTACCCGCTTGGGGTTCATAACCTCCTCCATTGCTTTTCTAATTCGCTTATCCGCCACAATTTTTCCCGAAACAAACAAAGCTTCCCATTTATTTTCATCTATCCATGTATTCCATTCTTCAAATATATGGGTATAACTTATTGCCAAGCTTTCACTTAAACGACAAAGCGATTTTTTCAAAAGGCCACGTATGTAAAGAAAGGAAAGAGCATCTCTCAGTTTGTTTGTTTTGATTAAATCTTCTGGAGAAAAGGTATCGCTCTCTGTGGAAAAGTACGGCGAGTTATTATTATATCTGATCCCCAAACGTTTGGCATTAGCACGCAAATAGGTGCCGGGCAATATCATCAACCGCATAATTTTTATATTGTTGGGACGCATGGAAAGAAGCCAGTTAATGGACTCCTTAAGGGTTTCGTAATTGTCGGCAGGCAAACCGTCTATCAATTGTATTTCGAAAGGTATGTTCTTCTTGTTTAACAGTAGGATGTTTTGGCAGAATTTATCCGGGTCAAAATGTCTGTTAATGAGTTGCAACGTTTTTTTGTTGGCGCTTTGAATCCCTATTTCAATAAAATCAGTCTTTGCTTCTTTTAAAAGGTCCATCATCTCTTCATCAAGAAGTTCCGCCTTTAATTCAACGTGAAGGTTCGATTTTCTGTTATATTTAATAATCATGCGCAAAATTGCTTTTGCCCTTTCCTGGTCTATATTAAAGGTTGGGTCCATTAAATAGAGTCCCCGTGGTTCCTTCTCAAGAATGTACTTAAGCTCCTTTTCAACCCTCTCTAACGGAAAAAAGTTTACCTGGCTGAACCCTTTATGGTAGTAACAGAAATGGCACCGATAGGGGCAACCCCGCATGGTTTCTGTGGGGACATAGTATTTGGAATTATTGATCATATTCTCATCAATAATCCTTTCCAGATATGGTGATGGAATTTCATCAAGATTTTGTATTTGGCCCCTTTCTCCGGAAACGAAAACTTTTCCTTTTTCCCGGTAAGCAATACCTTTAATTCCCGAAATGTCCGTTTCCCCGGAAAACCAAGCATGTAGCAGTGCCGTAAAGGTCTCTTCACCTTCTCCGATTACCGTTACGTCAATGAAATCATGCTTTTTCATAAGGGAACTGGCGCGTGGTGAGACGTCGGGGCCTCCAAATACTATTTTGATATCTGGGAATTTCCGCTTGAGCTTTTTTGCGATTTTTAACACCGTAAGGATATTCCACACATAACAGGAAAACCCTATCACCTGATGTTTGGTATTTACTATCGCATCGAATATTTTTTCCTGGTTTTCTTCCGTTTTGAATAAAAGTATTTCAATCTCGGTTGTTTCATGAAAATGGCTGTGCCTCAAAAAATAAGCTTTGAGATAATACAGGGATAATTGCATTACCGGATTTTCATAGCCACGGCGTGGCACAATTGTTGTCAGCAAGACCTTGTTTTTCATAACCATACCCTCTGTTTAACGTTTTACCAACTATGTTTTGAGTCACTTCTAAGTTGATGTGTAGAAATTTCAAACCGGTAGCGCACCCGTCTCGGTTGCGCGAATGAAAGTAGCCGAAGGCCTAA
>CAYHFB010000180.1:3108-7600 GCA_964355695.1 uncultured candidatus Brocadiaceae bacterium | reverse complement strand
TTGTCATTTGAAATTGTTTCGGATTTCGATATTCGGATTTCGAATTTGGTTGCGGTCAGAGGCCGCGCTAGGTGATTACTTCGTTTTATGGGTAAAAAATTTTTTGCTAAAAGTGGAGGCAACTAATTAATGATCCTATTTATAAAACATATTGATATTGAAGGTCCGGGAACAATTGCAGACTTCCTGGAAGACAACAAAATACCCTATATGGCGCTCGATCTCTCGTCGGGAGACAAACTGCCCCAATTAAAGAAGGCCTTCCAGGCGGTTATTTGCCTGGGCGGGCCTATGAACGTGTACGAGGAAGAGAAATATCGCTTCCTGAAAGAGGAAGATAACTGGCTGCAAAAGGTTGTAATGGAAGATGTGCCATTTTTGGGCGTATGCCTGGGCGCCCAATTAATTGCGAAGGCAGCCGGGGCAAGGGTGACAAAAAACCCTGAGAAGGAGATTGGGTGGTACAAGATCGTGCTGAGCAACGCCGGATTAGACGACCCTCTGTTCAAGGACTTCCCCGAAGTTTTCAAGGTATTTCAATGGCATGGCGACACCTTTGGCATACCGGCGGGCGGCAAGCGGCTGGCCTTTGCAGAGTTGTGCCAGAATCAAACGCTGAAATTCGGACGGAACGTTTATGGCATCCAGTTTCACGTAGAGATAACGAAGGAGATGATTATCCAGTGGTCAGACGCATACCAGGGAGAACTCGACTCGTTAAAGGGCATTGTCTCCGACAAACAGAAGATGCTTGAAGATTACGGCAGGTTAGAGAAAACCTATACAAAGCAGGCGGAAACATTTTACGTAAATTTTTTTAGCGCCGCCGGTGCGCTGAAGAAAAAGTTTGTTTCGTTTCCAGTGTAGTGGCGAAGTGCTTGACGAAAAGCTTCGCCTTTCGGCGCAACGGTAGGGCGACCCTTTAGGGTTGCCATCCCAGGTGTGTGTTCAACAACAGCAAGGCTGAAGCCTTGCCCTACGTATAAGCAGAAAACCAATTTTATTTTATATGAAGTCCAAATTCAGCGGAATAGGGAAAAATCATAATTTGGTGGATACGCTTCGCTTAATCCACCCTACCCATTTTCTATTGAGCAAAAAAATCTATGTGTCCAATAAGCAGTCTCCAGAAACTCATAAAATCATCCATGAATAAAAGTTTTCTGACCAACTTTCTTTCCGTGGCCATCTTTATTGGTGTGTATTTTTGTCCTGCATTTTTCGGTAAAAAGACCATCATCAATGCCAGCCTCTTTGCCTTGTCCGGGGCGGCAACCAATTGGATTGCCATTTACATGCTGTTCGAGAAAGTCCCCGGACTGTATGGCTCCGGCATTATCACGCTGCGTTTTGAGCAATTCAAGGATGAAATTCACTCCCTTATCATGGAGAACTTCTTTACCGAAGAAAACTTTGTCAACGTCACCCAGGAATCGCTCCCCCATAGCATTGAACCGGCGCTGGTCATAAACAAGATTGATTTTGATAAGGTATTTGACGGTTTTGTCAGGGTAATCACGGGTTCGCAGTTCGGGAGTATGTTGAGCCTTTTCGGCGGCAAGAAGGCGCTGGAACCCCTCAGCGAGCCGTTTAAAAATGAAATGAAGGTGCAGGTGTCTGACATTGTGTCCAACATTGACATCGCCTCCATTCTGCAAAAAGAAACTGATTTCAACGTCTTCCGGTCAAAGATCGAAACCATGGTTAATACCAGACTCAACGAACTTACCCCACTCCGGGTAAAGGAAATCATTGAGAAAATAATCCGCAAGCATTTGGGCTGGCTGGTAGTTTGGGGCGGGATATTTGGCGCCCTGATCGGCTTTATAAGCGCGGCAATGCTTTAAGTGAGGCATTCGGCCGCTTTTGTCTGTTTGGCTCCCCTGTGCCGTACGTGTGCCATATCACGCCTGCGAGCAATTACCCAATGACGCAACGCCTGTTCGGCTTCATTATTCGTTAAGGGATGATCTTCGGTTCTTTCTGACGAGCCTTTTTTCTCCGCCCCCCCTGCGTCCTCTGCGGTGAATTTATTTTTTCCTGTGATTGGAACTATAAAATTCTAATAATCGTCAGAATGAAGTTGTAAAAGGTATTTATTTACAGCCCCTTAGTGTCAATTTGCGTTCATTCGAGGTTGCCGGGATTTTCAAAATCAATAATACTCGATATCCTTCGACATTTGTTATTTAGTAAGTCAACCGTCGCCGGTTGAACGTATGATTTTTCCTTATTTCATCGAATAATGACCTTGTTTCGTAAATGGTTCAGATCGTTATGTTGACTTACCGTCAACAATCCACTACCTGTCATATTGACACGCGAAGTGGAATGGTTTGAATTGAAACACTGCCACAATGACATACCCCCCTTGTTGCTATTTATTAATAAATTTCTTTATCAATTTTATTAAGGTAGTATATGTTTATGCTGTAAGATGTTAAAACACGCAAACTACCCCGCCTAATAAAACACACGATACGTGAAATTGGTATCTAGTTTGCTCTAGCTACTTTGATTCGCTGTTTATCCTTTACACACAAGTCCAGTTTTAAAGGCGATTGCTGTTTTCATGATGCATGATGCACGAATATCGTGTGTCCTGCAGCGTGTATCATGGATCGCGCATCTTTTTTCCGTCTGTTAAGTTTGTAGATATAAACATTTATTAGTACAAGGAAATTTTGGAGGATACGTAAAAACATGGCTGCAAAGAAAATTATATTTGACAACGAAGCGCTGGAAACCATTAAGAATGGCGTAAGGCAGTTGGCAAACGCCGTAAAGGTTACCTTAGGGCCACGGGGTCGCAATGTTATTATTCAAAAAAGTTTCGGTTCCCCCACGATTACGAAAGATGGCGTCTCCGTTGCAAAGGAAATTGAACTTTCCGACCACATGGAAAATATCGGCGCACAGATGGTAAAGGCTGTCGCTTCGAAAACCAGCGACGTCGCCGGTGACGGTACAACCACCGCAACGGTACTTGCAGAGGCCATTTTTGTTGAAGGATTGAAGAACGTAACCGCTGGCGCAAACGCAATGGCGCTCAAGAGGGGCGTTGATAAGGCCGTTGAAGCGGTAGTAAAAAAGCTGAAGGAAATGAGCATCCCGGTGAAGGGGCGCAAGGAAATTGAACAGGTCGCTACGGTTGCATCGAACTATGATAAGGAAATCGGAAAAATCATTGCCGACGCCATGGAAAAGGTCGGAAAAGACGGTGTAATCACCGTAGAAGACGGCAAGAGCCTTCAAACCGAGGCAAACTGGATCGAAGGCATGCAGTTTGACAAGGGGTACCTATCACCTTATTTCATCACCAACCCAAGCGCCATGCAGTGCGTGCTGGAAGACTGTTATATTTTAATCCACGAGAAAAAGATTGCTACGGCAAAGACACTGGTTCCCATTCTGGAGCAGATATCACAGTCGGGGAAACCCCTCTTGATCATCGCCGAGGAAATAGAGGGAGAAGCGCTCACCTTGCTCGTTGTAAACAAATTGCGCGGCGCACTGAAATGCGCTGCCGTAAAAGCGCCCGGATTCGGCGACAAACGCAGGGCAATGCTGGAAGATATCGCCATTCTTACCGGCGGCCAGGCCGTCTTTGAAGACCTCGGTGTTAACATGGAGACCATCCTGCTTAAAGACCTGGGACGCGCAAAGAAGATAGAGATTGATAAAGAAAATACGACCATTATCGAAGGCGGCGGAGAAGGCAAAAAAATCAAAGCCCGTATCGAACAAATCAAGAAAGAGATTTCAATAACCACGTCAGACTACGACCGTGAAAAGCTCCAGGAGCGCCTGGCAAAGCTTGCGGGCGGTGTGGTGCAGGTTAACGTTGGCGCTGCAACTGAGAGCGAAATGAAGGAAAAGAAGGCGCGCGTCGAGGATGCGCTCCACGCTACTCGCGCTGCCGTTGAAGAAGGTATCCTTCCCGGCGGTGGTGTGTCCCTTTTGAGAGCCATATCCTCACTGGACGCCTTGAAACTGAAAGGCGACGAACTGATCGGCGTGGATATCATCAGAAGGGCGTTAAGGGCACCGCTCCGGCAGATTGCTGAAAATGCCGGCGTAAATTCCGCCATTATCGTTCAAAAAGTAGAAACCTCAAAGAATAACGAAGGATACGACGCCAGCTCGGACAAGTATTGCGATATGGTTGCAGAAGGCATCATCGACCCGACCAAGGTGGTCAGGTCTGCCTTGCAGAATGCGGCCAGTATATCCACGTTGCTTCTCACGACTGACGCCATTATCGGCAACATACCGGAGAAGAAAAAAGCGGCGCCTATGCCGTCGGGTGGTGGTGGCTATGGTGGTTACGGCGATATGTACTAAATTGTTATAACAAGCCGGTGTTTGTTCATTTACCGGATAGCGTGTCTTCCCAACAAAACCCCCGCCTGCATGGCGGGGGTTTTTTGTTGTCACACACAAACCCCTTGAACCTGAAAATAAAACCCGCTATAATAGCGCTGTTTTCGCG
>CAYHFB010000180.1:0-3008 GCA_964355695.1 uncultured candidatus Brocadiaceae bacterium | reverse complement strand
TTAATCAAGGAGGGCAACCATTTACCATGCTTACCAACACTACCGTTATTTACAAGACAGACGCACAGCAAAACAAGATAGAAAGCTTCCTCAAAGAGTTTCTAGGTTTTAGCAAAAATTTTCCAACGAACTCCTCAAGCACGTGGCAACCGCCGACGGATATCTATGAAACGGAGAGCGAAATCGTTGTCAAAATGTCCATACCGGGCGCCAGACCGGAGGATATTCACGTTGTTCTCACCAACGAAATCCTTACCGTTGCCGGATATATATCCGACACGTCATCCCATGAAAGAACCTGCTTTTATCAGGTAGAAATCCGCTATGGTCACTTTGAAAGAAGCTTTCCGGTCCCAAAACCGGTCAACACGGAAAACATTCAAGCTACTTATAAGGAAGGTTTTCTCATGATTATTTTACAAAAAGTTAAGCAACTTGAAGTGAAGCGGTTTTCCATAAAAATCACCTTATAATAACGGGGATTATTATCAAACTGCATAATGTCTGCAGTAGTTCTAGACGGCTACCATTTCATAATTGTACACGGGTAAACTATATGGCACAAAACAAAGATAATAACCAACGGGAAACAAACGGCACACCAACCATTGAACCGGATGTTAATAATGAAGTGGACAAACCAAGTTCGCTGAAAATACCTGCGGAAATGCCGGTGCTTCCGGTCAAGGACACCGTAATCTTCCCTAACATGGTAGCGGCGCTCACGATCTCCACGGAAAGAGACCTCCTGCTTCTCAACAACGTATTGTCCGGCAATCGGTTCCTCGCTCTGGTAACGCAGAGAGACAAGGATTTAAAAACGGTAAAAACGTCCGATTTGTACACGACAGCCACGGCGTCCGTCGTCCTTCAGATGATCCGTATGCCCGATAATTCCGCGAAGATGCTCGTTCAGGGACTGAGAAGGATCAAGATCAACAAATATGCCCAAACGGAACCCTACCTTAAGGCCGACATCACCGTCCTTGAAGACGTGTCTGAAAATGATAAGGAGACCGAGGCCGCAGTCAGAAATGCGACCGATCAGTTCGTCCGCATGATATCCATGGCCCCTTCCTTGCCGGAAGAGCTTAAGATCGCCATTGTCAATACCGACAGCCCAAGCCGTTTGGCCGACATGATTGCAGCGCATCTGAACGTCACCCTTGCGGAAAAACAGGCGGTGCTTGAGGCCGTTAACGTAAAAGCCCGTTTGCAAAAAGTAGCGGCGATGATTGCCTCTGAAATGGAAGTGCTTGAAATGGCTACCAAGATACAAACCCAGGTAAAAAGCGAGATGGAAAAGGGACAGCGGGAATATTACCTGAGGCAGCAACTCAAGGCCATCCAGGAAGAACTGGGCGAAGGGGACGAACGTACCGTAGAATTCAAAGAACTGGCGAAAAAGATTGAAGAGGCAAAAATGCCGCCCGAAGCCAGGAAAGAGGCGGATAAGGAGTTGAACCGCCTTTCCAAAATGCCCAACTCCTCCGCCGAATATACCGTATCGAGGACGTATCTCGATCTGATGATCTCCCTGCCCTGGTCGGTAAGCACACCGGACAACCTGGACAGCAAAGCAGCCCGCAAGGTGCTGGACGAAGACCACTATGACCTTGAAAAGGTCAAGGAAAGGATTTTGGAGTACCTTGCCGTAAGAAAATTAAAACAGGACATGAAAGGCCCCATCCTCTGCTTCGTCGGCCCGCCCGGCACGGGAAAGACCTCCATAGGCATGTCCATTGCCCGCGCCATGGGACGCAAATTCGTGCGCATCTCACTCGGCGGCGTGCGCGACGAGGCGGAAATTCGCGGACACCGGCGCACCTACATAGGCGCCCTGCCGGGGCGTATCCTGCAAGGATTGCGCAAGGCTGGCTCAAATAACCCGGTGTTTATGCTCGACGAGATCGACAAGCTGGGGTCTGATTTCCGCGGCGATCCGGCATCGGCGCTACTCGAAGTCTTAGACCCGGAACAACACCATGCCTTTTCCGACCATTACCTCGACGTGGCATTTGACCTTACCAAGGTAATGTTCATCACTACCGCCAATCTTTTAGACCCCATTCCACCGGCGCTGAAAGACAGGATGGAGGTGTTGGAACTCCCTGGATACACGGCGGAGGAAAAGGTATTCATCGCAAAACAGTTTACCATACCGAAACAGTTGAAAGAACACGGACTCACAAAAAAGACACTTACCTTAGAGGATGGCGCACTTAAAACCGTCATCAGCGATTACACGCGCGAGGCGGGCATCCGCAACCTGGAGCGAGAAATAGCCCATCTTTGCAGAAAGGCCGCCAAAGATATTGCGTCAGGTGAAAAGAAATCCGTAAAGGTGTCGGCGGGGCAATTGCACAAACTACTGGGACCGGTCAAATTCTTCGCAGAAACCGCCGAACGGACGTCGGAAGCAGGCGTGGCAACCGGTCTGGCCTGGACGCAGGCCGGCGGCGACATCCTCTTCATCGAGGCAACCTCCATGCCGGGAACGGGCAAGCTCATGTTGACGGGACAGTTGGGCGAAGTCATGAAAGAGTCCGCACAAGCAGCCATGAGTTACATCAAGGCCAAAACGGCCTTACTTGGCATAACCTTCAAGAACTTCAACAAATATGATTTCCATATCCACATCCCCGCGGGCGCTATTCCCAAGGACGGCCCATCCGCCGGCGTAACCATGGCAATGGCCTTGATATCGCTCCTGAAAAACACCCCGGTGCTGTCCAACATGGCAATGACCGGCGAAATCACCCTCCGTGGGCGCGTGCTGCCGGTAGGCGGCATCAAGGAAAAGACGCTTGCCGCAAAACGTGCAGGCATCACCACCATTATCATGCCAAAACGAAACGAAAAAGACCTCGAAGAGGTACCTGAAAACGCGAAGAAAGAAATGAAATTTATCTTCGTGGAAAAGGTAGAAGAAATGCTGCCCGCCGTCTTCGGCAAAAAAGAACCCGCCATAGAAAAGATCAAAAAAAGCGCACCACAAAAGGCGCAGA
>CAYHFB010000179.1:3860-7620 GCA_964355695.1 uncultured candidatus Brocadiaceae bacterium | reverse complement strand
CAAGAATCAGAAAACCAAGACACCATGCATATTTTTTTATCATACACTACCTTTTAGAAGACGATTGTTACGAATAAAATAACGTTACATAGTATCAATATTGGTTTTCACAGCAAAAATATCTCAGAATCTATCAATCAACTTATGAGTACCCACAAAATACAATTTATATACATCGCCTGCTTGTTTGAAAATGCACCGGTATCCCTTATCAATGTAAAACTCCCGGAAGTCTGTGCCCTCAAGTTTATGAATTTGTAACGAATTGTGCTTGGGATTATCTTTCAGGTAGGATAGCTGCTTTTTAAACTTTTTTTTTATCTCTTTTGGTAGTTCGTCATATTGTGGGAAAAATTCCGGCTCTATGGCAATAAGGCATTTGCTCAATCTTTCAGTTCCTTTATAAACTTGTCTATCGCATGCGTTTTATAATTGCCGGACTTGAAATTTTCCTCGGCTTTTTTAACCTTCTCATGGACTTCAGGATCCCAGAAATATGCCTGAGAACGTGGAACGCTTACAATAGGTTCTAAAACAATCTTCCCCTTTTTCAGCTCGTAGGTCAATTTATCACCTCCTTTAATGTCCAAAACCTCTCTTATTTCCTTATGAATGGCTATTTGACCTTTTGATGATATTGTTAATGCCTTCATAGTTTATTATATCCTTTACAGAATTGTAAAATAGTAAAAATATCCTACACGGTAAAATAGTAAAGTCAATAGCAATTTTTGTATCGGGAAATTTTCTCCCGTGGGTATTGCATTACAGGATAATATAAAATTATCATGGAAAATGATGATAGCATTCGGATATACTGCTTGCGGTTTGGATGTGAAAGAGAAACGAAGGTGGTCGTGGATGTTACATGCTATTTAAGCGGATTTTTAGCCTGGCACGGTTAAAACCGTGCCTATAAACCGGTGGAAAAAATTGTAGGTACGGATTTATCCATGCCTGTTTAATGCAAATACCGTCTGAACTGTTACGATTAATGTTTGTCTGTTTCTTTCTGAGTTATTGCAGCTTAGCTGCGCTATGAGGTATTCCAGCCTTTTTGTTTTATGTTAATACTAGGTATCGAAACATCCTGCGACGAGACTTCGGCGTCCGTCGTAAAAGACGGGAAGGAAATACTATCGAACGTTATTTTTTCCCAGGAGGTCTTGCACCGTCAGTTTGGTGGTGTTGTGCCTGAACTTGCTTGCCGGGCGCATTTGGAGTCTATCCTCGGCGTCATAAACGGCGCCGTTATTGAGGCCAGGGTAACGTTGGCTGATATTAATGCCGTTGCCGTAGTCAACACACCGGGTCTTGTCGGCTCCCTGCTTATCGGTATAACCGCGGCAAAGTCGTTGTGTCTGGCGCTGAATGTTCCCTTAATCACCATAAACCATCTTTATGCCCACATTTACGCAAATAATCTGGAAAGCGGTGCAATACCGTATCCCGCTATCAGCATGGTTGTTTCCGGCGGGCATACCTCCCTTTTCTTATCGGAAAGCCCGACAAGGCATACTCAGCTTGGCGGAACGATTGACGACGCCGCCGGTGAGGCATTTGACAAGATAGCGAAGATATTAGACCTTGGTTATCCGGGCGGCCCCGTTATCGATAAGGTGTCGAGACAGGGGAACCCGTCTGCCGTGGCGTTCCCGCGGTCATTCCTCGGCATTGATTCCCTTGATTTCAGTTTTAGCGGACTGAAAACAGCCGTTCTCTACCATCACCGGGGGCAAGACGTAAAAAATGCGTCTGCAAAGGCCTCGTCTGAGCAGGAAATTGCGGACGTTGCGGCAAGTTTTCAGGAGGCGGTGGTTGACGTGCTGGTGGCGAAAATCGCGTTGGCGGCGCGGATGTATCCCGCGCGATGCGTTATGGTCGGAGGCGGTGTTGCCTCCAACTCCAGGTTGCGCCAGAGATTGAAGGACAAATCCGCAGAAATGGGGATACCCGCGTATTTTCCAACGTTCCGGCTCTGTACCGACAATGCGGCTATGGTGGCAGGGCTTGCTTACGTAAAGTATTTAGAGGGAGACATTTCCGGGTTGGACATTGAGGCCATCCCGTAGCGCAGGCTTCCCGCCCACTTGTCCAATGCGTGATATACGGTTCGTACATTACCCAGCTTTAGCCTATAGTTCCTACTCCGTATAAGCATACAAGAGCATCGCGGAAATAGCGATGGCCGCTGTTTCAATCCTTAACGTTGAAGTCCCTATACCGGCGGGCAGGCAGCCTGCCTCCAATGCTTTTTCCATCTCCTTCCCCGTAAAACCGCCTTCCGGACCAATCAGGCACAGTATCTTTTTTACGGATGGGTGCGCGAGCAGGATGGTTTTCAGAGATTTTGCAGGGGATTCCACGCTGGCGATGATCGAGAGTTCGTAGTTATGCACGTCCTTCAGCAGGTCGTCAAATGACGTCATGTCTTCTATGTTGGTAATGACGTTGCGTTTGCACTGCTTTGACGCCTCAATTGCGATTTTGTCCCACTTCTCCGTCTTTCCAATGGATTTATGGCGGAAATCGACAACGCTTCGTTCGCAATGGAGGGGGATCAGGCTCTTTACGCCGAGTTCGGCACATTTTTGAATGACGAAGGAAGATTGCTTCCCTTTGGGGACGGAAAACGCGATGGTGATATCGACGGGGAGTTCGCGATTGACACATTGGGATTGTTCGACCTGTACCCGAAGCCTGTCATGCTTAATCTCTACGATCCTTACAAGATACTCAACCCCTTTACCATCAAAAAGCGTAATCTTGCCGCCTACGGCAGCCCGTTTCACGTGCAAAATGTGGTGGGCTTCCTTGCCATCGATCCACACTTCGTCGTGGTCAGGCGGAAGCGGTATGTAGAAACGGTCTTGATGCATGGTATCTACTTTTAGGTAAGGGCCGCAACGAGGCTTCGCTCTCTTGCAAAGTTAATTATCGTGCTATTCGGGCAAACCTCAACACATTTTCCGCAAGAGGTGCATTTGTTATAATCAATCACTGCCAGGTTATTCTGTACGTGAATGGCGTCGTACGGGCAGTTCTTCTCACACATTTTGCAGGCAATACAGGAATCCTGGCATATCTTTTTGGCAACGGCGCCCTTATCCAGGGATTTGCATCGCACGTGAACCATTTTTGATTCCGGCACCATGCTGATAATTTTTCTGGGGCAAACCGCCGCACACCTTCCGCAACCCGTGCAGCGCTTCTCAATGACCTTGGGGAGTCCGTCCTTCCCCATGTACATTGACTCAAATTTGCACGCCTCCACGCAGGTGCCGAGGCCGAGGCATCCGTAGTCGCACCCCATAAACCCGCCGCTTACCAGATTTGCAGCGCGGCAATCTTTTACCCCGTTATACGTAAACTTATCCTGAACGCCCCTGGCGTGGCACATGACCACGGAAAGCACGCGCTCTTTCTTTTCAAACTTCACGCCCATGATATTGGCAATCAGGTTGGCCACGGCGGCTTGCCCTACCGTACAACCCGTTACGGGGGCCTTTCCGTCAACCACCGCCTGTGCAAAACCACCGCAACCCGGCTGCCCGCAAGCGCCGCAATTTGCGGCGGGAAGTATCTCATTAATACTGTCAATACGGGGATCGACCTGCACCGCAAACCGGTCGGATGCAATTGCAAGACCAATCCCAAAAACCATACCCAAAATACCCAACGTGATTGCTGCGCCTAATAGTAATCCCATGTAATCTTCAACCTGAAAGTTAATGTTTAAATTGAGCTACAAATGAACACA
>CAYHFB010000179.1:0-3760 GCA_964355695.1 uncultured candidatus Brocadiaceae bacterium | reverse complement strand
CCGATAATCCGCACAAACAAATACGGAATTATTTTAATCAAAAACTTCGTTTAAGTCTACCTCTAATCCTTCCAGCAGCTTCGACTTTACGATACCTCTTTTTCTTGCCTTGCTAAACTCCTGGTATCCATGCTTTTCCGAGGTTAAAACCTCAACGGCTTTTTCACCGGGGAATGCGACCCAATATTCCTGTACGCCGTACTTTCTATAAACCTCTTTTTTCTCTACCGTATCGTAAAACGAGGAAGAGCGAGATATGATTTCGACAACCAGATCGGGCGCCCCGTGTATTGCGTTTTTCTTTATGATGTTTCGTCTTTCACCTTTAACAAAGACAATATCCGGTTGGTATACTTCCTCATCGTCAAAGACCACGTCAACCGGGGCGTTATAAACCCGCCCCAGCCCTTTTTCTTTTACAAACGTGCAAATAAGATAGAATAAATTTGCAGAAATACCTTGATGGTCCATTGACGGCGCAGGCACCATACGCAATTCTCCATGAAAAACCTCGTATCGGTTGTCATCGTCTATCATTACATAGTCGTTGTACGTGATTCGTTTTTTTTCTAATACGGATACCATTGCCTGCTCCCGGGGTGTGATGTGGGTTTATTTAAAAATATCTTTTGCGTATATCTTTAATCCCTCTAATATCTTCGAAGTCACACAACCATTTTTCTTAAAACGGCAAAACTCCTGATACTCCCCATTTTCCAGGACAAAAACCTCAATTGCCTTTTCGTCGGGGAATACCAGCCAATACTCGCTTACGCCGTATTTTCTATAGATTTCCTTCTTCTCTACCGTATCGTAAAAAACGGAAGATGGGGAAACTATCTCCATGATAAGGTCAGGTACGCCGTGAATTGCATCTCTTTTAATGATACCTTGCCTGTCTCTTTTAATAAAAACAAGATCCGGCAGGTACACTTCCTCATCGTCAAAGACCACGTCAACCGGGGCGTATAAAACTTCACCCAACCCTCTTTTGTTTACAAAATTCCAGACAAGAAATTCTAAGTCCCTGGAAATAAACTGATGGTCAGTTGACGGCGCGGGTACCATACGCAATTCTCCATGAAAAACCTCGTATCGGTTGTCATCGTCTATCATTACATAGTCGTTGTACGTGATTCGTTTTTTTTCTAATACGGATACCATTGCCTGCTCCCGGGGTGTGATGTGGGTTTATTTAAAAATATCTTTTGCGTATATCTTTAATCCCTCTAATATCTTCGAAGTCACACAACCATTTTTCTTAAAACGGCAAAACTCCTGATACTCCCCATTTTCCAGGACAAAAACCTCAATTGCCTTTTCGTCGGGGAATACCAGCCAATACTCGCTTACGCCGTATTTTCTATAGATTTCCTTCTTCTCTACCGTATCGTAAAAAACGGAAGATGGGGAAACTATCTCCATGATAAGGTCAGGTACGCCGTGAATTGCATCTCTTTTAATGATACCTTGCCTGTCTCTTTTAATAAAAACAAGATCCGGCTGGTACACTTCCTCATCGTCAAAGACCACGTCAACCGGGGCGTCCAAAACTTCACCCAGCCCTTTTTTGCTTACAAAATTCCAGACAAGAAACCCTAAATCCCTGGAAATAAATTGATGGTCAGTTGACGGGGCTGGTACCATTCGTAATTCTCCATGAAAAACCTCATAGCGATTATTGTCGTCAATCTTCACATACTCGGCGTATGTTGTTTTTTTCTTGGTAATTGTCGCGGTCATGGTTTGTTTATTCCAGTAACAGTTATGGCAAAATCTGCCGGTTCGCGTCGTTACGCCATGTTTCCAATCATACGGTTAATCGCCTGACCTGCAGGAACCATGGGGAACACGTTCTCGGTTGGGTCTATCCTGAAATCGATGATGACTGGCCCCGGAAAGGCAAACGCCTGCTCAATTACCGGGCGTACGTCTTCCTTTTTCTCCACGAGGAATCCTTTCGCCCCATAAGCCTCTGCAAGCTTAACAAAGTCTGGGTTACCATTTAAGGTAACCTGGGAATATCGCTTATGGTAAAACAGCTCCTGCCATTGCCGCACCATCCCCAGAAATCCGTTGTTTAAAATAGCAATCTTCACGGGGATGTTTAGCCGAACGGCCGTGCTAAGTTCCTGAATGTTCATTTGAATGCTGCCATCCCCTGCAATATCGACTACCAGTTTGTCGGGACATCCTAACTGTGCCCCGATTGCCGCTGGAAAGCCGTAGCCCATCGTGCCTAGCCCACCGGAAGACAAGAAGGTGCGCGGTTTCGTATAGGTAAAAAATTGCGCCGCCCACATCTGATTCTGTCCGACCTCCGTTGTGATGATGGCATTTCCCTTGGCGGCTTCACATATCTGCTCAATTACGTACTGTGGCTTTATGACGTTTTCCGTTTTGTTGTACCATAACGGGCTCTTCTCTTTCCATTGTTTGATTTTATCATGCCACTCGTTTCGTTCCGCAAACGTAATGTGCTTAATGAGTTCCCGCAGGATATTTTTCGCATCCCCTACGATAGGAACATTCACCCTTATCGTCTTGCTGATAGAAGCGGGGTCTATGTCAATGTGAATGATCTTTGCGTGTGGGGCAAATTCGTCTATCTTGCCCGTAACCCTGTCGTCAAACCGTGCGCCGATGGATATGAGGACGTCTGCCTCGGTAACGGAATAATTTGCATAAGCAGTGCCGTGCATCCCAAGCATACCAAGCGACAAGAGATTATCTTCCGGAAACCCTCCAAGTCCCATAAGTGTCGTCGTTACCGGCAAGTTCCCCTTTACCGCAAGCTCCAGCAGTTCACTCGCGCAATTGGATGATATAACGCCTCCGCCGCTGTAGACAACGGGGCGCTTTGCGCTATTAATAACCTCGGCAGCGTTCTTTATCTGTCGAATGTTCCCTTCATACGTTGGCTTGTAACCCGGCAAGTCAACTTCGGTCGGTATTATTTCTTCACATTTCCCGATAGTAATATCCACCGGTACGTCGATAAGGACGGGTCCCTGCCTGCCCGTTCGGGCGATAAAAAAGGCCTCTTTTACCACGCGGGCAATGTCCTTCGTGTCTTTAACCAGGTAGCTATGTTTTGTTATGGGACGTGTAATGCCGATGATATCGGCCTCCTGGAAGGCATCGTTCCCGATAAGAAACGACTTTACCTGCCCCGTGATAGCAACGAGAGGGATGGAGTCCATATAAGCCGTTGCTATTGCGGTAACTAAATTAGTTGCGCCCGGCCCGGACGTTGCAATACAAACCCCCACCTTGCCGGTGGCCCTCGCGTATCCGTCCGCCGCGTGGCCGGCGCCTTGCTCGTGGCGGGTTAATATAAATTTTATCGGGGAGTCGTATATTGCGTCAAACAAAGGCAAATTGGAACCGCCGGGGATGCCAAAGACATACTCCACGTCCTCCCGGATTAATGCATGTAATAGTATTTCTGAACCTGTTTTAATCATGGAATCCCTAATGCACGATACAAATGCCAATTAAAATAAAAATCATTATACTTAATAAAATAGGCATTTAAAAGTATTTTTATCCTTTTTTTCAAGAAGGATTTAACTCGGGAAATGTATGGATGGACGGAAGGGGGTTGCGGGTTGTTCACTTCAGACTACAATCCATCAACTTCTTGTTTTTTATGCTCGTTTTTCAAAATGCACAACTGTAAGGTATTGATTAGATTATGCTTAAGTAAAGTTTTGAGCATTGAGTTTTTTGTCTTATGAAAGCGAATATCGAATATCGA
>CAYHFB010000178.1:0-7637 GCA_964355695.1 uncultured candidatus Brocadiaceae bacterium | reverse complement strand
GTGAAGCTCAGACTTTGTCACCGCGTAGTTGACGCGGTCATGAATGTCAAAAGCAATCTCTTTTGTGGTGCGCACCCGTGAGCGATGGACATCCGACTTGTCCGCAAGGATAAGCGCTGCCGCTACCGGGCTTACCACGTCGCAGGCGCCTTCGTCATGGTTCCCAACCGCGCTCATGATCGTAACGCGGTCTTCCACCGGCATTCCCATCTCCTTTAAAAACTGATTTGCCAGGCAGGCACCTGCGGTAGGATGGGTATGCCGGCTGATTACGTTGCCGACGTCGTGAACGTACCCGGCAATGGCGGCCAATTCGCAGGTGTGCGCATCGTATCCAAGCGCCTGAAGTATTTTTCTCGCATTTTTTGACACGTAATTTGCGTGCCGCTCACCATGTTCCGTGTAGCCTACTACGCCAAGAAATTCGTTCGCCTTTCTGATGTACACCATGACGTCCGGGTGGTTTTTGACTTGTTCCAGGGTGATTATTTTGTTTTTTTCCATGTGGTGCCGTCCGGTCTGTCGTCAAGAACGAAGCCTATTTCCAGGAGTTTATTGCGAATAAAATCCGACAACTGCCATTGTTTCGCCTTGCGCAGTTCGGTGCGGGTATCGATAACCACGTTCATAACGTTTCCCAGCGCTCCAGACTCTTCCTTTTGCCGGGATTCAAAGGCCATTGGTATGATGCCGAGGATATCGCCGCCCAGTTGCCGGTAAAAGGCATCAATATCCTCCAGGCATTTCCGGCCAACCTCGTGTCCGTCGCTTAGCAGGGAATTGACGTCTTTTGACAGGTCAAACAGCACGGCGATAGCGCTGGAGGTGTTGAAGTCCTCATCCATCGCCTCCAGAAATACTTTTTTATATTGCGCTAGTTTTTCAATGATATGGGGAGGCGTTTCACCGTCCTTTGCATCGTTGAGCCGTTCTCTCAGGAGTTTGACGGCATTGTGCAGCCGTTCCAGCCCCTTATCCGCCGCGTCCAGCGCTTCGTTGCTGAAATCCAGGGGGCTGCGATAGTGCGTGGTAAGGATAAAAAACCGTATGGTTGTGGGGTGGTATTTTTTGAAGGCGTCCTTCAGGGTAACGAAGTTGCCCAGTGATTTCCCCATTTTTTGGCCGTTTACGGTAACCATGTTGTTGTGAATCCAGTATCGCACAAAGGCTTGTTTATTGGCGGCCTCACTCTGGGCGATCTCGCACTCATGATGGGGGAAGATGTTTTCCAGCCCGCCCCCGTGAATGTCCAACGTCTGCCCCAGGTATTTCATTGACATGGCGGAGCATTCGAGATGCCAGCCGGGGAAGCCATCACCCCACGGGCTCCTCCACCTCATGATGTGTCCGGCCTCCGCTTTTTTCCAGAGCGCAAAATCAGAAGGGTTTCTTTTTTCAGGATTAATTTCCACACGCGCACCGGCCTCAAGCTCTTCCTGTTTTCTCCCGGAAAGCTTTCCGTATTCCTTGTACTTCTGCACGTCAAAGTAGACGGAGCCTTTTGAGGCGTAAGCAAAACCCTCGCTGACCAATTTTTCCACGAGTTCGATTTGTTCCGGGATGTGCGCCGTTGCGCGGGGTGATATATCAGGCCTTACGTTGTTCAGCGCATCCATGTCTTCAAAGTAACTGCGCGTATAAATCTCGACGAGTTCTGCTGGTTCAAGGCGTTCTCTTTGGGCGCGCTTGATGATTTTATCTTCACCGGCGTCGGCGTTGTCCGTTAAATGTCCGACGTCCGTGATGTTTTGGACATAACGCACCTTATAGCCCAGATACCGGAGGTAACGAACGATTACGTCGAAGCTGACGTAGCTTTTGGCGTGTCCAATATGGGGATGGTCATACACCGTTGGGCCGCACACGTACATACTAACAAAGCCCTCGTGTAAAGGCGTAAAGACCTCCTTCTTTTTAGTCAGGGAATTATAGAGTTTTAATGTCATGGTGTTCTTTCTTAAAAAATTGATTGCGGGTTCAGGTTTGCAACCTGAACCCCACGTTTTATATGGTTGATTGTGCCGTCGCGTGTGCATAGCGCTATCGACCCAATAAACTCAATGAAAAAGAGAATATCGAACCGCAGAACAAGGAATATCGAATGTCGAAGAAAATACGTATTTCATCGTTCGACATTCCTTGTTCGATATTCGATTTGTTGGGTTGGGTTTCGCTTCGCTCTACCCAACCCAACTGAATTTTATCGCGTGCCTTTTGGCGTCAACTTCAGCGATTCGTTAGGCGAGCCGCCGCGTTTTGCAAGTAACTTGACTAATTTATGTTTATGCTGTTGCTCTCGTTGTTTGACATCGGCAAAGATTCTTTGGATGTTAAACTGAAACTTTCGGCAGAGAACCTCTCTGATTCGGTGAATTTCTTGCACAATCGGGTCATCGTACATAGTCTTCCTCCATTAATTCTTCTGGTGTACAAATAATTGAAAACAGCCATCCCTCTTGACCACAGACGATGCGAACTTTTTCCTTCGTTGCCGCATGGTTAATATGGGTGCAATTCCACGTTAACAAGTATTCAATCCCGTGTACCGAGGCTATTGCAATATGGGACACGTCACGAATTGCTTTGGCCGGGAATAATTGGGTTGAGAGAATGTTTTCGGTCAAGGACAATACCTCGTCAGTAACCTCAAGTAACGGAAACGAATTCAAGAAGGCCATCCGTCTCTGAGCGGCGTCAGGATCACCTGCTTCAGCTTCATCAAGGACAAACTGTGAAATATAGATGTCATATTTCTGAGCTTCGCGCTGCCACCATTCTTCTGTCAAGGCTTGATGTGCCGCTACGATTAGGTTTTGGCTTACCCGTGCTGTATAATAGCTCGGAATAGTTGTCTCAAGATAAAGAGTGGGTTTTTTCATAGAGCATCATGCCTTCATAATATATTTTAGATATTTGATTTGTTTGGTTTCGCTTTACTCAACCCAACCTTACACGGCTACACGGCCAAATCCCCGGAAGCTGGCGCTTCCGGCACGGGCGCATTCCCAAGCTGGCGCTTGGGAACGAGCGGAAGGGCAAGGCGAAAGCCTTGCCCTACACCAACGCACAAAAAAAATTTCGAAACCCTGTGGGGTTTAACCCCCACACCCCCTACTGCTTTGCTTCTTTGCCATACCCTGTTGCTTGCTACCACCGCCAGGGATCAATGCGTTGTGTGGCTTTCGTTCGCTTCGCACGAGCCACCCCACCCCTTGACCCTGGCTTTTTTCCTGATATACTATGACCCCACCGGATGTTTGCCTGCGAGCGGGTTCACACGAGCGGGTTCAGGTTTGTAACCTGAACCCTACGTTTTATACAGTTGATACGCCATTATTCACACAGAGCGCTAGTATCCCAATAAATTCCCGGTGGAAAACCTTTTAAAATTCTTATCAAGGACTTAGCGTTATTATTTTATCAAACCGAGGGTTCAGGTTACAAACCTGAACCCTCTCATGGGTTTGTAACCTGAACCCCACGTTTTATACGGTTAACCACGCCATCGCCCATACAAAGCGCTAGTTTCCCAATAAATTCCCGATGGAAAACCTTTTAAAATCCTTATCAAGGACTTAGCGTTATTATTTTATCAAACCGAGGGTTCAGGTTACAAACCTGAACCGGCACGTGATTTGCAACCTGAACCCTACGTTTTATACGGTTGATTGCTCCATCACCCACACAAAGCGCTTGTACCCCAATAAATCCCCGGTGTAAAACCTTTTGAAATCCTTGTCGAGGGCTTAACGTTATTGATTTTATCAAACCCAGGGTTCAGGTTACAAACCTGAACCCGCACGTGATGAACTCTTTGTGCCTTGCTTTTTTCATGGAAATCATATCATCTTTTGAGACATCATTTTACCTGCAAAAATTGTTCAATCCTTTTTTTACATGCGCCGATACCCAGGATGCTGGCAATACTGTACAGCTCCGGCCCGTGTTCTCTGCCGGTCAGGGCGATACGGATGGGCATATACAGTCCTTTGCCGCCGACCTTTGTTTCTTTTTGCACGGACTTTAGCATTTCCTTGAAAACATCAGGGGATATGGTATCCAGCATTTGCAGCTTCGCATAAAAGGCCGCAAGGATGGACCGGCACGTCTCTGAGGATAAAAGTGCTACGTGGTCTTCACTGACAACCGCATCCGTGAAAAAGATATCCGCTTCCTGAGCTATTTGGGACAGGCAAGCCATGTTACCCCTTACCGCATCAACAATGGATTTTACACGGTTCCGATCAATTTTGCCATGGTCCGTTGAAACAAACCCTGCCGCCTGGAGGTACGGTATTGCCAGGTCTGTAAGCCTTTCGATATCGGCCTCCCGCATATATTGACCGCTTATCCAGTCCAATTTCTGCTGGTCGAATATGGCGGCTGATTTGCTCATGAAACTTATCTCGAAGGTATCAACAACGTCATTGACGTTGAATTTCTCTTTTTTGTCCTTTGGCGCCCAGCCCAGCAGCATCATATAGTTTAACAAGGCCTCCGGCAGGTAGCCCAGCTTGCGATACTCGGAAATTGAGGATGCACCGTGCCGTTTGCTCAACAAACTGCGGTCTGCGCCCATAGTGAGCGACAGATGGGCAAATTGCGGCGGTTTCTGCTTTAAGGCATGGAAAAGCAACAGGTGGCACGGGGTGTTTGACAGGTGGTCTTCTCCACGAATAACGTGCGTAATGTCCATCAAGGTGTCGTCCACGGTAACGGCCAGATGGAAGGAAGGCGTGGCGTCCGACCGCATGATGACAAAATCTCCCGTCAGGCTCATATCGAACTGGCAAGTACCCCGTATTACGTCTTCGAACACGATCTGCTCATCAGGCACCTTAAAACGAACGGTGTATGGCGATTGGGAGGCTTCGAAGGATTGTATTTGTTTGTCCGTTAATGCGCGGCAGCGGTTGTCGTACCGGGGCGGCTTGCCCGATAGACGGGCGATTTGCCTGCGTTCTTCCAGGGATGCCGGTGTGCAGTAGCAGCGGTACGCCAGCCCGTCTGCAATGAATTTCTTACAAACGTCGTGGTATATGTGCATCCGCTCTGACTGGAGATAAGGGGCATAACTGCCGCCAACGTCAGGTCCTTCCTGCCAGGAAAGGCCGAGCCAGCGCAGGTCTTCGATGAGTTGGGTTGTGTATCTTTTTTCGGAGCGGGCGACGTCGGTGTCTTCAATTCTCAAGACAAAGACGCCGTTATGCCGTTTTGCGAAAAGCCAGTTGAAAACGGCCATACGCGCATTGCCGATATGTAAAAGACCCGTTGGGGAAGGCGCAAAGCGAACACGTATCATGGGATTAGCGGGTAAGACCTCGTATTGATAAAATTCGAAATCCGAAATCCGAAATTCGAAATAATTCTAAATGACAAAAAATTCAATGCTCTAAACTTTACGAATGCCTCATCTAATTAATGCCTTACAGTTGTGTATTTTAAAAAACGAGCTTAAAAAACAAGAAGTTGATGGATTGTAGTACAGATTACACAGATTTTCCCGCAGGTTCAGGCTTGTAGCATGAACCGGCGGGGAACCAGCATTGTAACGTATTTCTCAATGTCTGAAAAGCCTTATCGGTACATCTTTCCAAACTTACCCTTTCAGCCAATTTTCCATATATTGCGGATGAACGGGGTTTTTGTTTAACCCGTAGCGCGTCCTCAAAAGCACGCTTTGGGTTGCGAGGTTTGTGTGCATTAGGAAGTATATGGCCTTCGGATAGCAACCAACCTCTTAATTCGCTACTATTCCAACCGATACATTGGGCTACTTCTGGAGAGTCACTCCATACCCATATTTCGAGTTCAGGGTCTAGGACAATCACTTTAGAGCGATCTTTCCACCCGGAGGAATCGAGCTTTGATTGAATATTTTCAGCTATCAGGTTTGAATCTTCATCACACCCACAACCTTCTTTGTCAAGCATTACAAGCGCATAAGAATATTGGTTAATAAACATTCTCAAGAAATCATGCGCGGTTTTATATACACCAGGGTCTCTGTTGGTGTGTACTTTTATATCGTGTGCGTCTCTCACGTATCTTAAGAGACGCTGTTCTTTGCAAGACGCCTTTTACCGTAAACTCCATATTTTTATCAGCAACAAGAACAATAATATCCTTCATCCCAACACACCTGAAGCAAAGAGTACGTCAAGGGATGTTTCTCCCTTCCATTCTTTTAAATCAGGATGATCATTTCCATTAATAACATCGGTAGCTCCTTCCGTTGTTTTTGCAAAACAAAGTATGTTTTCAATGTGAGCAGAGCTTATTATTACGGGCGAGTGTGTCGCTATAAGCACCTGTGCATTATACACGGAAGAAAGCGACTGGAAAACCGTTTCGATTGCTTTTGGATGTATTCCATTTTCCGGCTCTTCAATTAATAATGAGCCTTCAATATCGGGAAGATAGGCAAGAATTGTTAGGGCAAGCATCCTGAGCGTGCCATCAGAAACCGTCCATGACGGCACTTCAAGGCCATTTTGATATGCAAGAACAATATAACGGTGTTTATCTTCTTCTCTTAATATTGTTTTAATATGCTTCAGGTCAGGAAGCGCAGTTCTTAAATGTTCTAACCAATCGCGGAATCTATCAGGGTATTCTGTGCTGAGCCGGTCAATAACCCAGGGCAGATTCGAACCATCCGTGCGAAAATATTTTGGCATACCCGGCGGACTCGGCCTTCTCATTACCTCACTATTAAGCCTTAATATCTGAATACCTTGCACCAACGTTCGCTTGAACCACGTTGCCACAGGAAATTTATTTTCATCTTCCGGCAAATTAGCTAAAGCAGATTTTTGAGGTCCGAGTTTAAAGGACGGGCAAAGGCCCTTTGTTTCTGCATAAAAATTATCATTTCCACCTTTAACCTTGTTTACTACTTTTTTCCAATTTTTTCTTGTGCCACTGATAATAATTGTTCCAGGCGGTTCAGGTGGGCTAGGAAATAGTGGAAGTTGCTTTTTCCCAACTTTTTCAACAGGTTTAAACCACAGGGTCTCGCTTAAAATTCCAAATTCTCCGGTTTCCGGAATTTTTCCAACCGCAATTTCGTACCGACAATTACCCGGACGTCCGGTTGTTTTCCGGTATTGCTCAGGAATGCGCATTTCAATTGCGAGTTCAAACGTGTTTTCTTCTTTAAGCCAGATCAAGTCTGTATAGCTAGGCGTTCTTTTTCTTACGGCTGTTTCAAGCCCTTCCCTAACAATGTCCCCTAAGAAAGAAATAACATCAAGGAATGTTGATTTACCGCTTGCGTTTGGCCCAACAAGGATATGGAAATCCCCAAGCTCATTTTTTATATATTTCAGGCAACGGTATCGTAATGCCTCAACCCGACAAATCATCTGGAATTCCTTATTTTATTTATCTGCGCTCTCCGCGCCCTCTGCGGTAAACCGTTGTTTTCCGCTATTCTCGTTGGGCGGGCAGATCATCGGCGGGTTGCAAACCAGAACCCGCCTTTAGGTTTACATTACACCATGCAATATCCGCATACCCATGCGTACTCCAACACGCATTCCAAAGGCAAGGCGGAAGCCTTGCCCTACGTGTTTAGTGGCCGTTCCAGAGGTACATGGGTTTGCTGTTGTCCTGTTCGTGAAATTGGGGGATAT
>CAYHFB010000177.1:0-7651 GCA_964355695.1 uncultured candidatus Brocadiaceae bacterium | reverse complement strand
AAAAATTATACGGAAATGATGATTGATCGTTTCGGTTTTGGTAAGAATTCGCTTATCGTAGAAATCGCCAGCAATGACGGCTACCTTTTGCAGTATTTCAGACAACGCAATATCCCTGTACTCGGAGTAGAGCCTACGTCAAATACAGCAGAAGTGGCGATAAAAAAGGGCATTCCCACGGATATCACGTTCTTTGATGCGTCTTATGCTGAAAAAATGAGGGAAACGGGTAAGTTGGCCGATTTGATCATTGGCAATAATGTTCTTGCCCATAACCCAAATGTAAACGATTTTGTTGAAGGATTAAAGATCGCATTAAGTCCCACCGGTGTTATTACCATGGAGTTTCCCCATATACTCAAGCTTATAGAACACAACCAGTTTGATACCATCTATCACGAGCATTTTTCCTATTTTTCTTTTCATGCAGTGCAGCGGTTGTTTGGTTCTCACAAGCTTGTACTTTTTGACGTTGAAGAAATCCCAACGCATGGTGGATCGTTACGTGTTTATGGTAAACATGAAAACGACACATCAAAAACAATTGCACGCAGTGTGGAAGATTTATTAAAAAAAGAGAAATCGGCGGAACTATTAGATTTGGAAACATATTACAAGTTCAAAAAGAAAGTAGAGTTAACGAAAAGAAAATTACTTGCATTTTTAATTCAGATGAAAAATGATGGGAAGAAGGTCGTTGGGTATGGAGCGCCGGCAAAGGGCAATACACTTCTTAATTATTGTGGTATACGAACGGACTTTTTGGACTATACCGTAGACCGTAGCCCGTATAAGCAAAACAAATATTTGCCCGGCACTCATATTCCAATAAAACATCCGGATAAGATAAAGGAGGATAAACCTGATTATATTTTAATTCTTCCCTGGAATATCAAGGATGAAATTATAGAACAGATGGGATTTGTTCGTGAGTGGGGAGGGAAATTTGTAATTCCAATTCCAGAGGTGAGTATTTATTAATCCGCAGATTACACAGATTAACGCAGATAAAAATTAAGAGAATGAATCTATGATAATAAAAAGATAGGCTTGGTTCTAAGACAGTAGAATATAAATATAAAGGATTTGTAAATAATTACGAATCTGTGAAAAATCGGCGTAATCTGCGGATAATAAAAAAATGGAAAGAGATGAAAGAACATACAAAATAATTGGAGCTGCCATAGAGGTTCACAGAGAAATGGGTTGTGGCTTTTTGGAGGCTGTCTATCAAGAGATATTGGGCATGGAATTCGTGAGTCAAGAAATTCCTTATAAAGCACAGCCCGCCATAGAGATATTCTACAAAGGAAGACTACTTGAGAAAAAATATCAGCCTGATTTTATATGTTTTGATGAGGTAATTATTGAGATTAAGGCATTAGGACAGTTGTCTGGGACTGAAGAATCGCAGATTATTAATTATCTTAAAGCCACTGGGTTTGAAGTTGGTCTTTTATTCAATTTTGGTTCTAAATCATTAGAATATAAGAGATTTATTTTTAGTAAAAAATCTGCGTAAATCTGCGCAATCTGTGGACTATGATTTTAAAGGAAACAAAACTCAAGGGCGCTTATAGTATTGAATTACAACCGATGGAAGACGAACGCGGTTTCTTTGCACGGACATTCTGTCAAAAAGAATTTGTTGCTTCTGGATTAAATCCAAAGCTGATACAATGCAACATATCTTATAATAAACGAAAAGGAACTTTACGGGGGATGCACTATCAGGTTTCGCCAATGGCAGAAGCCAAGCTTGTCCGTTGTACTCAGGGGGCGATGTACGACGTTATTATAGATATAAGGCCCGAATCAACTACGTACTGCGAATGGATAGCAGTGGAGTTGAGTGCGGATAATTATAGGATGATTTATATCCCTGAAGGATTTGCGCACGGCTTCCAGACGTTAATGGATGATACGGAGGTATTTTATCAAATGTCCGAATTTTATGCCCCTGAATGTGCACGAGGCGTTAGATGGGACGACCCTGCTTTCGGAATTGTATGGCCAGATGATAAAAGAATTATCTCCGAAAAAGATATGAATTATCCGTTGTATAAAACATAAGCCATGTATGTTTGTGTTTATCTGTGGTAAAATAGCCAATATAACCTGTGAGATATAAAGATGCAAATAAAAGAACTGGAAAAATTGCCGCCAGATATCCAGCGGGAAGTAGCTGATTTTGCGGAGTTTCTGCTTGAGAAGCGGGGCTTGAAGCAGGTGGACGAACTAAGACAAGAGGAGCAATGAGAGATTTGCGAGGCAAGTACACTTCTGTGGAGCTTCAACATAGGGTGCTTGATTGGTGGGGTGGCGCTGATGTATCTCATTGATAGTAACATCTTTCTTGAACTCCTTGGCGCAACGGTTTAATTTGGATTTCGATGATGCTTATCAGTATGCAATTGCCGATAAATACGATCTTGAACTTATCAGCTTCGACTCCGATTTTGACCGGACCGATAAAAAGCGCGTAACACCCGACAAGGTTGGAGTGGTATAAAGAAAAATCCAAGACAGGATAGATCGGATAAATCCTCAGAAGAGGTGGTAACATAATGGGTATAGCAAAATTTGAGGATTTAAAGGATGTGGTCATTCAAATCAGAGGCGCAAACGTTTTGCTTGATGCTGACGTGGCAGTGATTTATGGGGTTGAGACAAAAAGAATCAATGAGGCGGTAAAAAACAATCCAGAAAAGTTTCCTGATGGGTATGTATTGGAACTTAATAAAAGTGAGTGGGACTCATTGAAGTCGAAATTTTCGACTTCAATGAAAGGGGGCAAGGTAAAGCGGCCAAGTGCATTTACGGAAAAAGGCCTGTATATGCTGACCACCATTCTTAAAGGCCAGCAAGCATTACAGGCAACACTGTCCATCATAGAGACTTTCTCAAAAATCAGAGAGCTGTCCAGAAGTGTCAAAGAGTTATCGGTAGTTCAAGACAAAGCCGAGCAGAAATCACTCATGCAAAAAAGCGGCGAGCTAATTGCCGAAATATTCGATGACGATTTGCAAACGAGTGACACAGAAACATCCATCGAACTGAATTTCGCTGTTTTGAAGTTCAAACACACGATAAAGAAGAAAAGCAAATGAGCAAAATCTACGTCATCACCAACACGAGGGTCGATGGTTGTATGAACTTTGAACCTTTAAACAACCAATTGGATTTACGACAGATTTAACGGAAAAGAAAAAATGAAAAAGGAACGAATCTATTATACAAAACCCTCAATCACCGAAAAGGAAGTGGCGTATGCCACCGATGCCGCCCGAAACGGATGGGGAGATCGCTGTTATGAATATATAAACCGATTTGAAGGAATGTTTCGGGTATTTATGGGAGCAACGTATTCCATTGCCACATCAAGCTGTACCGGCGCCATTCGCAGGGGATTGGCAGCCTTGGGCGTTGGTCCGGGGTACGAGGTGATTCTCGCAGACACAACGTGGATATATGAAGTTTCAGAGAAAGTGATGATTGAAAGGTAAAGGGGAGATTAAAAGGAACATGTCGAAATTGTTCGGGGACGTTTTGCAGTCGTAAAATGCGACCGCAAAGTTAATCGGTCGTGGTAGAAGATGTTCCCTTCCATTATTTTCCCCTGTATTTAAGGAGATGCCGAGATGTTAGTAAAAAAGATGGAACTGACCGTTGCCGAAGACATATTAATGGCGCTAAATGAAAAGCCAGCAGAATTTCTTAAAGATATGAGAACCTTTGCTGCCGTCAAATTTTTTGAAGTAGGTAAACTTTCCCTTGGAAAAGCTGCCGAATTAGCAGAAATGAGCAAATTGGATTTTATAGAATTGCTATCCAAGCACAGGGTATCGGTGTATAATTACCCACCTGAAGAATTGGAGGAGGACTTAAGTAACATCTGGAAGGCAAGGAAGTCCTAATTATGCAGGTGGTAATCAATACTCCTCCTCTTATCTCCCTGGCTGCTATAGATAAACTATGTTTGCTTGATGAACTATTTGAGAATGTCTATATCCCTAATGCCGTTTTTAAAGAGGCAACCAAGAAAGGGAAGAAAAATGCCACCGTTATAGAGAAGTGGGGCAAAAACAAAACTGCTGATATAACGGACATAATAGCGAAGTCGGCACTCGAATTAACTCTGGATGAGGGAGAGGCGGAGGTGATAGTCCTGGCTCAGGAGATGGATGCCGACCTTGTCATTATAGATGAGGATAAAGCTAGAAAAGTTGCCAAAATAAATTATCTTAAGGTAACCGGAACAATAGGTGTTCTGCTGGATGCAAAGAAAATGGGAAAGATTTCGCAGCTTAAGCCTTTTCTGGATAGACTTATAGGGGGCGGAATCTATATTAGCGAGAACCTTTATGATAAAGCTCTTTCACAGGCTTCTGAAAAATAGATTCTTTATTCGAGATTGAAAATGGGAAGTGTCCCTATTTTCCAGCTCACTGAAGACGAGATTGCGCTTTTGAGGTCGCAAATTGTGACCTCAAAAGGAACTTGAACGTAAAGTCTCCAGCCATGACCAAGTCATGCCGGGTTGATTCAAGCCATTCGCGGCCTCATGGCTTCGCCTGAATCAAAAAACAATCAATTGGATTTACGACAGATTTAACGGAAAAGAAAAAATGAAAAAGGAACGAATTTATTATACAAAACCTTCGATCACCGAGAAGGAAGTGGCGTATGCCACCGATGCCGCCAGAAATGGCTGGGGTGATCGCTGTTATGAATACATAAACCGATTTGAAGGAATGTTTCGGGAATTTACGGGAGTAACCTATTCCATTGCCACATCAAGCTGTACCGGTGCCATTCACATGGGATTAGCAGCCTTGGACGTTGGGTTGGGGGATGAGGTGATTCTCGCAGACACAAATTGGATTGCTTCGGCTGCGCCCATTACCTATCTCGGTGCAAAACCAGTATTCGTGGACATCCTGCCGGATACCTGGTGTATTGATCCTGATTTAGCGGAGGCCGCAATTACCCCAAGGACAAAAGCCATCATTGCTGTTCATCTTTATGGTAATCTTTGCGAGATGGATCGCCTTCTTGAAATTGGTGAAAGACACGGTATTCCCGTAATCGAAGATGCTGCTGAGGCAATAGGTTCTTACTGGCAAGGTCATCATGCGGGTACTATAGGCCGCTTCGGGACGTTTTCCTTTCATGGTACCAAGACGCTGACAACTGGCGAAGGTGGAATGTTCATTACCCAGGATCGCGCCTTGTATGAGAAAGTCCTGACCTTGAGCAATCATGGTCGCGCGGCCGGACAAACCAAACAATTTTGGCCTGACCTCGTTGGCTTTAAGTACAAAATGTCCAATATCCAGGCGGCCATAGGTTGTGCGCAGATGGAACGTATCAGGGATTTGATACGCCGCAAGCGAGAGATTTTTGATTATTATTTTCAGAAGTTAGGTGGTATACCCGGCGTCGCTATGAATCCTGTAAAAGCCGATACTGTAAATGGTTATTGGATGCCAACTGCTGTATTTGCGCATAAAACCGGAGTAATACGTGAAAGATTGCTGGAATTGTTTAAGGCTGAAAATATTGATGGGCGCGTATTTTTCCATCCGTTGAGTTCCTTGCCAATGTTTCAGCCGAAACTGACGAATAAAAATAGCTATGATATTCCTGCTCGAGCCATTAATCTTCCGTCATATCACGACATCACGGATAATGAGATTGAGAGAGTAATCAATACTGTAAAGTCAATCTTAAAGTTATAAGAGGAGTACTATGAAATACGAAGAAGTCAAGGATTACTGGAATCAGAGGGCAATCAAAAGCAGTAATTCTCCGCAGGCCACCACCGATGATTATTATATGAGGGAGATTGAAGCAAAAAAAATTGCTGAATCAATACAATCGTTAGGCTTGCAAGCTGGAGAAATTGCAGATGTAGGCTGTGGAGACGGTTTCACTACTATCGCCATTGCAAGACACTTTCCTAAAATCACTTTTTACGGTTTTGATTATTCTTCGGCAATGCTTCGCAATGCTGAGAAAAAAAAGGAATCGGGACTAATTACTAATGTCATATTCAGTCAAAATGACATAACGCAGGGACTGAGTTTGGGAAAATTTGATCTTATTTATTCGACAAGATGCTTGATCAATTTAACATCTCTGGATTTACAAAAAAAAGCTATTATTAATATTTATAATGCGCTAAAAGATAATGGTACTTATATAATGGTAGAGAATTTTGTTGATGGACATGATGAATTTAATAATTTAAGGAAGACCTTTGGACTGCAGGAAATAAAAATCAGGGAACATAATCTTTATTTTAATCAGGATTGGCTGGCTTCTGTGGTTGAGCCGTATTTCCTTATTCAGAGAATCGAGAATATTAGCAGCCTTTATTATATAATAAGCCGTATTGTGTATTCCAAGATATGTCAAATGCAAAATGTCGTGCCTGATTACTATGATATTCATCATGAATTAGGTGCCAAATTACCATCCTTGGGAAATTTTGGTCCTATAAAAATGTTAGTCGTAAAAAGGAAGGGATGATGAAAAATTTTTTTGAAGAAAAGAAAGAAAATATCCTGAAACTAGGCAATAGCAAAGAATTGAAACAATTGAGCCTTAAGTTTACTCAGGATTCAGCTCCATTCAAATACTCATATAACTTTTCTTGGATGGGCAGACCGATTATCCAATATCCACAGGACATGATTGCCATGCAAGAAATTATCTGGGACGTAAAGCCTGATCTTATCATTGAAACGGGGATTGCTCATGGCGGTTCGCTGATTTTTTCTGCCGCCATGCTGGAGTTAGTGGCCGCTTGCGGTGGCGGAGAAGGTGAGGTGCTTGGCATAGATATTGAAATTCGTCCTCATAACCGCAAGGCCATTGAAGAACATCCGATGTATAAGCGCATCAGCATGATCGAGGGTTCCAGCATCGCGCCGGAAGTGATTACGCAAGTCAGGGAAAACGCGAAAGGCAAAAAACGTATTCTCGTTTGCCTGGATTCCAATCACACCCATGACCATGTGATTGCAGAACTGGAGGCTTACGCACCTCTAACGAGTGTGGGCAGCTATTGCGTTGTATTCGATACCGTGATTGAGGACATGCCTAATGATTTCTTTCCCGATCGCCCATGGGGACCCGGCAACAATCCGAAAACGGCTGTGTTTCAATACCTGAAAAACCACCCGGAATTCGTGATTGATAAATCCGTTGAACATAAACTGCTCATCACCGTTGCGCCGGATGGGTATTTGAAGAGGGTACGCTGATTTGTCTCTCAAGAAAAACATTTTCCAACTACCTCGGACAAGGCTGGACAGCCCTTAAGGGGGTGTAATAGAATAACAGTAACATCTTGTCTGGTATTTCCATTGATATAGCTTGGATTATAGGTTAACCCTGCTAGCGTGAGTTTACTACGAAAAAGGTGCTTGCCTTTCTTAAGTCTATTAGTACCTTACAGATTTAAAACTGCAATAAAAAACAAGTTGTTTGGTTGGCATTCACGGGAATCCCACTGCAGAAGCGACGAGTAAGGCATTTTATAAGGTGCCGTTTTTCTATTGGGTTGTGGGCTAAGCCCACTTTGGTATGGCTTAAGGAGGTAATAGAAAATGAATACAGGAACCATGACTCTTGACCAGATCAG
>CAYHFB010000176.1:0-7706 GCA_964355695.1 uncultured candidatus Brocadiaceae bacterium | reverse complement strand
GCAAGAATCCAAAAAGCCTTGTCCCCCGTAGCGCAGGCATCCTGCCTGCCGAAAGGGCGCGGCAGCAAATAACCGGTAAAGTATTGGTGTTGTTTTTGGCAGGCAGCAAAAAAACAGCAGGCAAGATGCCTGCGCTACCCTTCCTGCAATGGAATATGCAAGGTTTTTCCGTTCGGTCAGGGCGTACTACAGAAATGTCTTTAACCTAGTTGGCAATCTTTAATCCTGGAGGTAACAATAGATGAAGTGGATTAGCGGTAAAAAAACAGGCGTATTGGTTTGGATCGTTGTTGTTGCGGAAACATGCTTTTTTTCCGGTTGTGCGGCCACTCAGGCCACAGTGGAACATCAACCTCGCGAGCAAGTGGCTGTGGCGGAGAACCAACCTCGTGAGCAGGCTGTCGTGGCGGAGCATCAACCTCATGAACAGACTCCCGCTACGTCGATTCAGTGGCCGCTGGGAACGGCTACGCCATCGGAGACGTGCGGCGTTTGCCACCAGGCGATTTATCGTGAATATGCGCTAGGGTTCGGGGCAGACCTGCAATTCAAGGGGATTGTCTACAAATCAGCCCAGGAGCAGATACTCAACCTTCCATCTCACGTTTCAAGCGGCGGAACGGCGCATTCCCTTGCCGGGGTTGACCCTTTCCCCATCCATGCGCGGGGCCTGGAAGAGGAAGGGAAATCATGCGACGTATGCCATTTCCCCGAGCCGTTTGACATAATTGATTTTGCCGACACGGCGGAACGTGACGTCCCCAAGCCAAAGGCGCGTCCGAAGACGCAGGAGGCTGGCGGCCTTACGTGCGCAAGCTGCCACCTGACGCCCGACGGCAAGATGCGCGGGCCTTACGACGTTTCATCTCCGCACCAGACGGTCAAGGACTTGAAGATGCAAACGTCCGATATATGCGCCTATTGCCATTCCCTGGGAAAGCGCGTGGTTGGCAAGCAAACACAGACATTCCTTGAGTGGTACGAGGACTTCAACAAGCCCGGATTGGGACGGCAGCACTGTCAGGACTGCCACATGCCGCGCACCATCCGTAAAGTCGCAGAGGATTTCAATGTCCCCACCAGGGCAGTTGCAAGGCATCTGTGGACTGGCGGCCACTCGACACAACGCCTGAGAACCGCTCTGGGTCTGGTGGCTATCCAGCCGCAGGAGGGGAAACCAGCGCTTGAATTCCATGTTATTAATATCGGCGCAGGACACTCCGTGCCGACCGGCTCTAATCGCCGCGCCATATACCTCAAGGCGAACGTCCTCGACGAAGGCGGAAGCGTTATAGCAAGCCAGGAGTGGATGTTTGCACCCTGGTATGGGATGCGCCCTGACGACAAGGCTTTTTTGGAAGAGGATAAGAAGCGTCCCGACGCGGAAGCGGCTATGCAGGCCGATGCACAAGGGCCGCATGAGCAGATTATACGCGCCGGAGAAGAACGGGCGCTGTCCTGGACGCCGGAACTCAAGGCAGGCAATTATACCGTACAGACGAGCCTTGTCTACGACCTGAACCGTTACAATGAGCGGGGTTTTGCAGACGACCAGACGACACTTTCCAGTGTTTCGCTGTCGGTTACGATCAAATAAGCTGCCCTTTTTTGTCGTTAGGCCTGAAAGGCCGACCGGGTGTAGCGGGGGGTGGAAGCCCCATAAGCGCTAAGTTAAAATTGCGGATTAATTTAACCGTGTGATGAATAACGAATATCGAACAAGGAATATCGAACAAGGGATTTCGAATTATGAAGTTTTCTTAATCCTCCTTTTGTTTTAAACGTTTTTTCCTGGTCAGAGGCATCGCCTCGCCAACTGAAATGAGATTATTATGATGAAGAAAACTCCAATTGCGGTTATAGTTTGTTTGGTTGTTTTATTGGTTTCAAATTACGTTCACGCACAGCAAGGACAAAGGGTTACCGTACCGGAAATCCTGGGGGAAAGAAAGGAATATTATTTTGACGATAATAAACCCAATGAACCCCCTCCCGGATTCCAAAGCGCCTTTACGGGAAAAGGCGAGCCAGGTCTTTGGGTAGTTAAGAAGATAGAACACGCCCCTTCCGCCGACAACGTGGTGGTGCAAACCAGGCTGGATACCACGGATTACCGCTTCCCCCTCCTGATATTGGACAATGTTTCATACAAAGATCTTATGGTATGCGTAAGATTTCAGGCCGTTAGCGGGAAGACGGACCAGGCTGGCGGGCTGGCCTTTAGATATAAAGATAATAACAACTATTACGTACTCAGGGCCAACGCCCTGGAAAACAATGTGCGCTTGTATACGGTGATCAATGGAAATCGAAAGCAGATTGCGGGCAAAAATACGAAGGTAACGCGGGGCGAGTGGCATTTGCTGAAGGTTATTTGCAAGGCAAACAAGATTCAATGTTTTTTCGATAATGTACTGGTGATAGAGACGGCTGATGGCACATTTGACAGCGGAAGCGCAGGCCTTTGGACAAAGGCGGATTCCCAGACCTTCTTTGACGATCTGGTGGTGCAGGAGATGAAATAGCATGCGGCTTCTACGGAAGAGATGGGTGTTGGTACTCTGTATTGCGCAATGGTTTCTGCCGCCTTCAACGGCGCTTGCGTTAAGGCCGTTTGTAACGACGGATGCAGACGTCGCAGAGCCCAATTTAGTGGAAATTGAATTGGGGCTGTTTGGGCTGCACAGGCTGAAAAAGCCGGGGCCTGACGAGGTGACGCTGGAGGTTCCCGGTATTCGTTTCAACTATGGATTACCGTTTGATAGTGAGGTTGTTCTGGAAACGACAGGTGAATTAATCGACAGCGAATATGCGGGTGATTTAGGCATAAAGGAGAAACAATTTGCCAATACGTTCTGTTCTTACAAGAAGGTCTGGTGGCGCGCTGAACGCGACGGCTGGATACCCAACTTTGCAACGGAAACCGGCGCGGTCTTTCCCACTGAAAAGGGAACTTCCGGATTAGGCTTTGAGGGATCAGGCATATTTTCGTGGTATCTGAAAGACTTTACCTGCCATACGACGTTGGGAGGCGGCACAACCATGAAGGATGGTGAGCATGGCAGGCAAGGTCTTTTTCTTTACGGTGTCATAGCGGATGTGCCGGTGCCTCAATATAAAAAACTCCATCTGGTGGCGGAATATAGCGGAGAAAAGGTTGAAAGCACCATGCTGGAGCATCAATTATTGGGCGGTGTGGTGTGGGAAGGGCCAAAGGATATAGAATATGACGTTGCAGGATTTAAAGGTCTGAACGATGAAAGTGTGGATTGGGGCATGACTATGGGTATAACATTTATTATCGGTAAAAAATGAGGTGAAGGATGAGGTTTTGTGCGATTATATGTTTAACGGTCTTTGCACTAGCAAAGACGTGTCTTGCCGGGGGCGAGGTGATTGTTTATACCTCAGAGGACAAGGTTTTTGCAGAACCGGTTCTGCAACAATTTGAGAAGAAGACGGGGATAAAGGTACGGGCTATCTATGATACGGAAGAAACCAAAAGCACCGGCGTTGTGAACCGTTTGATCGCGGAGAAGGAATATCCACAGGCCGACGTGTTTTGGAGCGGCGACCCGGTGCGCCCCGTCCTGCTTAAGATTAAGGGCGTAACCATGCCATACGTGTCGGGCGAAGCAACGGATATTCCAAAGGAGTACAAGGACCCGGAAGGCCATTGGACCGGCTTCTCGGCGCGGGCGCGCGTCATTCTTTACAATTCAAGCCTGGTGAGCATGGATGACAGGCCGAAGTCTCTGTTCGACCTTATTAAGCCCCGGTGGAGAGGCCGGGTCGCCATAGCCAACCCATTATTCGGCACCACCGCAATACACATTGCGGCCTTGTTTATCACCCTGGGCGACGAAAAGGCCGTAAAGTTTCTGAATGATTTGAAGGCCAACGGCGTGAAGATCGTTTCCTCAAATAGTGAAGTAAAGCGGCTCGTGGCGCGGGGAGAGGTAATGGTGGGTATTACGGACACGGATGACGCCAACGTAGCGGTTCGGGAGGGGAGCGCAGTGAAAATCGTATATCCGGATGAATCCGGTATCGGCACCCTCATTGTACCCAACATGGTTTGTCTCATAAAAAACAACCCTAACCGGGAAAACGGGAAGAAATTAATTGATTACCTGCTCAGCGATGACGTTGAAAGAAATCTGGCGTATGCGATGTGTGCGCAAATGCCGCTGAGGCATTACGTGCAGACGCCAGCGGACGTGCTAACCATCGCCGCCATACATGGTATGAACATTGATTACCATCGTGTTGCCGTGAAACTGGACGAGATCGGACCGTTTTTGAAGCAGTGGGCGGGGTATTAACATCTGGTGTTGCTGGTTGCATAATCAACCCGCTCTCTGAAAAGGAGATATCTTGTTTTCGTGGTTCTTGTCTGTTACGTTGACAAGATTAATCTATTACTATTGCTAAACAATTTATTAAGAGGAGAAAAATATGACTATGAAAATCACAAAGCTTACGGTACTTCCCCTGTTGTTTCTGTTGTGGAGCATTTTCGGTAATCTGCAGGCAGCAAATGCGGCGCATTCTGGCTTTGTCTGGTCGAACAACGCGGTCAGCGCTATCGGTGTTCCTTATACACCCAACCCACTTTTCGCGTATAACTCGACCGGAGGCGCAGTCACTATCACACGAACCGGCACCGGCTTATACGTGGTCACATTCGCCGGGCTTGGTGCCACTTCCACCGGGGCCAGCGGCGCCGGTAGCGGTGGAAACGCTCAGGTATCAAGCTACAATAGCGCTATGACAAAAAAATACATCGCCAAGATAACAAAAGTTGACTCCCTGAGTAGCGACTTTAACGTATCGGTAAGGACGCAGAAGGCTAACGGTGTGGCTGGTAATGAAATGTTCAGTGTGATGGTAACGGTACCGTAAGGGAGGGTTTGATTTAGCGTAAAACAGGAGGTCCGGTGGACGAAGCGAAGCGCATCCACGGGGAATGACATTGCCGCAGAGAACGCGGAGTACGCAGTGAAATTAACAATCAGGGGAACGGGTTGTCACTCCCCCTGGTTGTTAACAAAAAACCATATCCTCGTAAAAACCCCTTTTGTGAATCTGAAGTTATGGCAGGTGTCCCCGCTTGCCATAACAAAATTTCTTGTTTTTCTGGTGGGCAATGCACCCACCCTACATGAAAAAGCCGCCAAAGTCCTGATTTAACGGACAGGAATTTCAAAGTAGGGACACGGTGCCCGTGTCCTTTTACGTGTGAACACCAATAAGCCGCCCAAGTCCCAATGTAAGCAGTGTCTTCCCCTGAATTGCCGGTACCGCACAACCCTCAACACCCCTTCGTCAAGCCACACATTTTCCGCGTGTTCTGTTTTTGTTTTGCAAAAGAAAGAAGCTTGTCAACGTTTTGCTTAAATCGTGCCTTGCCGTCGGTTGTTTCTGCGATTTCATTACCGGCAATTGCAGCCGCGCCTTCGCTGCTTTGATAGTGTTTGTAATCTTGTTGCCCGGTGTCTCGCCCCTCTTTGCCGAGACGGTATTGTCGCCATGCCAGGTTGAAACACTTTCGGCGGTACAAAGGAACGAAGCGTTTGAATTCGTTAACGGCAGATTGGAGGCTAACGAAGGCTTCTCTCAGGCGGTTATTGAGGACGTTGAAGTCTTGAGGCCATTGAGATGGGGTGGGGTAAAGCCCTTTTAATTTCGCATAAAAGACGGCCCTGAATTTTTCGGCGGCGTCAGCGTGGCGGTTTTTGCGGCTGTTAAAGTAGATGACAATTGCCCCAATGCCGGCCAGGATAAGATTGCCGGCGATTTGGAACTTGTAGTTAAAAAGAATTTTGGTCAGATCTATCATGTATTTCCCATGGGATTGTTTAAAGGACTCACTACGTTGTATCTCTCATGTTTTCCCTCTTTACCGTACGACGATTATACTACCTGTTAATCATTGTGCAATAAGTTATTTGCCTTTTCCTGGATAGCATGGGCATTATATCAGTGATTAACCTAAAGTGGCAACGCTGCAACCCAATTTCCGCCCTTTTGCCCCACGGTCACGCTAAGTTATAGGTGGAATTCCATTATCGTTACGCCCACCAGCGAGCTTGCATAAAGAAATGAACCTTCCCACACAATCAATCTTCATTATGGGCAGCACGCAATGTAAGCAAATAATGCCGGCCCGCTGAATAGGATGTCCTCATCAAGCAGAAACCGTGAGCTGTGCAAAGGATGCTGGGTGCCTTTCTCCAGGCATCCGGAACCTAAAAACAGGTACGCCCCCTTTATTTTTTCAAGGTAGTAGGAAAAATCCTCCCCGCCCATCCTGGGATCAATCTTTTCAACGGCATTGTTGCCAAAAAGTTCAACTACTTTGTCCTGAACAAACTGCAACTGAGGCTGGGGATTATTAAGGGGTGGATGTCCCTTAAGATATTCAAATTGATACGACGCATTATTGAGCGAGGTGATCCCCTTGATCGTGTCTTCAAGCAGTATCGGCATTCGGTGCCGTAATTCCTTGGAAAGCGTCCTTACCGTACCCGTTATTTTCACCATGTCGGGGATTACATTAAAGGTGGTTCCCCCGGCTATCTGGCATAACGACACAACGCAGGGAGTCAAGGGGTTTACCCGCCGCGAGACGATGGTCTGTATCGCCAATATTACCTCAGCGGCAATGACGATGGGGTCAACACACAGGTGTGGGGTGGAGGCATGCCCCCCTTTCCCGATAATGGTGATAACGATGCGGTCCGTCGCCGCCATGGTTGGCCCGTACCGCAACCCAAAAATGCCTGACGCGATGCTGGGGTCGATATGCACGCCATAGATTTCGTCAACGCCGCTCAAAACGCCCTCATCAATCATCATTTGGGCGCCGCCGGGGTGCTGCTCCTCACAGGGTTGGAAAATGAATTTAACCTGCCGTTTGAGCTTGTCTTGTAGCATGGTTATGAGCTTGGCCGTACCGAGCAGCATTGCCATGTTGGCGTCGTGGCCACAGGCATGGGACACGCCCTCGTTTTTCGATTTAAACTCAAGGCAGTTTTCTTCCGTTATGGGCAACGCGTCCATGTCCGCCCGAAAGGCTACGGTCTTCCTGGCGTCTGGAATGGGAATCGTGCCGACGACACCGGTTTTAGCGATGTTTGTTTGCACGCTAATGCCCATCCGTTTTAACTCTTCAGCAATAACGCCCGACGTGCGGGTTTCGAGAAAACCCGTTTCGGGATGTTTGTGGAAATCCCTCCTCATACGGACGACGTAATCATGGATATCTTTGGCGCGAGCGATTATTTCCTGAGCAAGTTCTTGATTCTGCATGAGTAATTCCTGAAAGAGAAATGAAAATCTTCGATTGCGGGTTCAAGTTTGTAACTTGAACCCCACCTTTTATTTTTTGTGGCGCATTATTGACGGCACAACGCTTTTAGGCAACCCACAGGGGAAAAAAGCAGGCAGGATGCCTGCGCTACGCGTAAATTGGAAACGGCCATCCGTCTCTGGGCGGCGTTAGTATACCCTGCTTCTGCTTCATCAAGAACAAATGGTGAAATAGTGATGTCGTATTTACAGGGCTTTTTTACCTGTTTTTATCCTTTTTGAGTCCCTTTGATAAATATTTATTCTATCAGTCTTTTCAAGGCATTCAAGGGAATTTAATCCTTGTGTGGTTTTGTCTGTTTTGGTATGCTTTTACCACAGGTACGACGAGA
>CAYHFB010000175.1:0-7707 GCA_964355695.1 uncultured candidatus Brocadiaceae bacterium | reverse complement strand
ACCCGTTTCGTTTATTTCTTTGGGGCAGCGTGCGATAGGGGAGGAAAAGCCGTTAATTGCGAAAGAAGGTCGTTTCTTGAATTTTGGGGCAGAATCGTAATGTCAGCATTTCCTTCAAGGGTCTGCTGAGTTTCCAGGATTTCAAAAAGCGCGTCCGACACCTCTTTATCACGGGCAATAGATTGTAATGCCGCACCTACAATTTCAGAACGTATCGCCACCGCACGGGCGAACTCCACCGCGGCTTCCTTTTCAGCAGTACCTGCGATGATGTTTACCTGATTAGAACCGCCTTGCTTGATTGCTGAAGTTACCTGGCGTAAACGGTTGACCACTTTTTCCTCAATCTGTTTGACCATTCCGGCATCACGGAAATGCACCTTACGGATATAAACGGACCCAACTTTATAACCCCACTCATTCGATTTAGGACTAACTTCTTCACGGACGGTCCGGCTCATAACATGGCGATTTTCCAGCATGTCCTCAAGCTTCATGTTGCTGAGGCAGCGCACGGTCGCGTTACTAATGTTAGCCTTTAGAGAACTAGCGGGGGTGGCATTTTTGAAAACATGCGACACGGGGTCCGTGATGATAAATTCATACCACACACCAATCCCCATCGGAGCGCCTTCCTCGGAATTCACCGGATTACTGCGCACATATTTCTGATCGAGTCTTAAATCACGGACATGACACTCTCCGAGAATATTCACGATCAAGGCTCCGGGTCCCAGCTTTCCAATCAAAAAATGAATTCCCGGTTCATTGACAACGCCAAGAACATTTCCGAAAAGAACGTAAACGCGTGCTTCATTTTCATTGACCACGACGTAAACGCCGAATAGTTTAAGTATGCGCAAAATCACAAACTCAAGGACAAAGCAAAGCAGAATGACCACAAAAGACATTGCCCATACATGTGACGTTAAGCCGCTCATCCCCTGCCCGATCATTGTTTCACCTCGACGATTACCCGTTTAGCTTTATTGAATAATTTGAGTTTAATGTTTCTTAAATATAAGGCGAGTGCGTCGGGTCCGTTTTTCTTTAGAACCGAGAGTTGGTCAGCCAATTGCTTCAATAGTTGCACTTCCGCCTGCGCTTTCAACGTCTCGATTTGTACGGCTGTTTTGGATTGGACTATTTTTTGATCAGCAGCGGCCTGTGCGAGACTTATTTCGGAGGAAACCTGATTATGAGCGGTGTTGATAGCGGCCAGAGCGGATTCGACCTCAGCGGGTGGGTCTATTTCGGTGATCAAAGCCGCGTTCAGCGCAATGCCATAGCGAGCCACGGAGGATTCGCATTCTTTTTCCATGTAACGATTGAGTGACGTAAGATTTTTTCTTATGTCATTAATTGATATACCGGGAATATGGCTAGGCAGCATATTTACTAATGGACCTTCCGGCGTGGAAGCGCTGGCGGGTGCCTCAAAATTGGAAATACGTTCCCTTAGTACGGAGACAAAATAACCCATCACATGCGCGATTGGATTCTTGACTCCAAAAAAATATGCGTAAAGATTGCGCTCGCTAACGGTATAACGAATCTGTCCATTAAGTCCCGTATTCAATTGGTCTTTGGTAACTGCTTCAAGTTCTTGCCCGTCATTGTTTGCGGAGGCGCTTTCCGGATCAAGGGCGACGCTGACCGTTTTAATCGCTATGGAAGTTTTGTATACCTTTTGCCATGGAAATTTGAAATGAAGTCCGGGACGCGTCACCTTGACGACGGGATAAGAATACCTTTCCCTTTCGTCGTCCCTTAGCCCATAGGTAATCGTGGCGTCATCCAACGTGTTCTGATCATGAAACTTTGGTGCTTTTCCAAATGTCGTTACAATCGCTCGCTCGTTCTGGTCTACCGAGAAAAAACCAAATAGAACACATCGCAGAAAAAACCATGCAAAGATACCTAGTAATATCGCTACGCCAAATTCCATAAGCCCCCCTAACGGTTAGATGGTAGGATTGAGATGAAACGAACTTTATAATTTACCCTATTGGGTCATAAACCGGGCGAGACCTTTGTGTTGGGTTGTCCAAAAACAGAGGAGAGTTTCCTTTCTATCTTCCTGGTTTTGCGAAACGATCAATCTGTCTTTTGACAACGAGAACAAATATTGAATTAATGCATCCATTTCCTTGTCAGTCAGTTTGTCGAATGGCGGCATTTTATTCCTGTTGCTGTAAAATTTCGGGGCGGCAGGATTCTTGATAAACTCCTTCAGCCACCCTTTCGATAAATATGCGGTCAAATTGGGGCCGAGCTTTTTCTGCTCTTTATCGCCGATGGGGTGGCAGATAACACAATTACCATTAAGCACAAGCGCTTGTCCCTTTGCAACCCTTTCCAGGTTCGGATTGAGCAGACCATCCGATTGGCTTAAAAGGAATTCCGACATGTTCAGAAGCATATCGTCGGGCAGACTTGTCGGCGGCATTAACGCGGCGTCTTTAAAATATCGGGCGTCTTTCGGATTTTTTAATAATCCGGCCAGCCATTCACGCGACCCAAAGCCGGTGAAGTCCGGCCCCGTGTCTCCCCCTTCGCCTTGTACTTTGTGGCAAGCACGGCAGTTTGATACAAAAACCTTTTTGCCGAGGATGAGCGGGTCATTCTCGAAAATAGATAAACCACCCGATGGAGCAATGCCTTTAGCGGCAAGTTTTGTCGCAAGAACAGCTTGTATCTCCGCTTCCTCATGCTGTTTAATGATGTGAGGGTCCTGGCTGTCATGATGCATTGCAAGGTAGGTTAAGGCGATTGCACCGGCCAATCCGGAAAATACCCCACAGAAAAACGGTATCCTCTTTGACGGCCAATTTGACGGATTTCTGTCGATAAAGGGCAATGCAAATAAAAAGGCAATTGCCAAGCCAGGGACAATCACCGTGCCTACAATTAAATATGGTCCGTGGCAATACTTCAGCAGTTGAAACAGAAACAGGAAATACCACTCAGGCCGGGCAAGATAGTTCGACGCCGGGTCCGCAGGTGCCTGTAATTCTGCGCCTCCCTGCCAAAACACCCACCCCGCCAGGGCGGCGTACATGCCGATGGCGAACACGATGTCTTTAAACACCTGATCCGGCCAGAAGGGGTCCACGCGGTTGTGTATTGTCTCCTCGCTCATTTTCCAATAGGGGGTAACGCCGTGCTTACGAAAAAGCGCTATGTGAGCGAAAAGAAAGGCGATCAGCGATATGGGCAGCAAAAACACGTGAAGGGTAAAGAAACGGGTAATGGTAAAATTACCGTAGTCGGAGCCGCCCAGGTGGATGCTTTTAATGTATTTTCCGATTACCGGTATTGTTCCCATAATGTTTGTTGCAACCTGGGTAGCCCAAAAGCCCTTTTGATCCCAGGGCAACAGGTAGCCGGTAAGCCCAAAAAAAGCAATCACCATGAGCAGGACGACGCCCGTTATCCAATTAAGCTCGCGGGGTTTTTTGTATGCCCCGAAGATGAATACCTGAAATAGATGGACAATGGCGAGTATCATCATGGCGCTGGAGCCGAAGTGGTGTATGCCGCGCACAAACCAGCCGAAAGACGTCTTGTGCTGGAGATAGTACACACTTCCCCACGCGTCGGTAGCCGACGGCGAATAGTATGAGGCCATTACAATGCCGGTAACCGCCTGGAGAATGAAGAGGAATATCAGGCCGCTTCCGAAGATATACGACCACTTTGCCCCGCCGTGAACGGGTTCATCCAAAGCGAATTTTATAAGGGTACGGATTCCCGTTCTATCTTCAAACCATTTTTGTATTGCGTTCATACCATCCTCTTATAGTTTAACAAAATAGTGTTATTTTCAATTTTGGTTTCATAGCTATACATGTTGCGAGGGGAAGGCCCCGACATCATTTGCCCATTAATATCAAAAACGCCTTCATGGCAGGGGCATAAAAACTTCTTCACGTCTTCACCCCAATCGATGCCACATCCGAGGTGCGGGCAATTGACTGAAAGTACCCGCAGGGCATTGTCGCCCGTGCGAACCACCCAGACGGATCCCATGACCAAGCCTTCAAAGACGTTCCATGCGTCCATTTTTGATGAGGTGATGGTTATTTTTTTAGGCACGCCGATGGGGAAGTCTTCCATCGTACCTATTGCAATAAAATCCTCGGTGCCGAATATCGTTTCCTTCATCCAGGGGTGTACTGCCAAGCCCACCACAGGCACTGCAATACCGGCTGCCAGCGTACCGCCCAAGACGTTTGACGCAACTTTCAGAAAGTTTCTTCTGCTTTTGTTTTTCACGTTTCTACCTCGCTCTATCATTCGAATGTGAATTTTAAGTTTAACCCCGTTTACCGGCGCAGATGAATCTTATCGCTGCAGGTATGCGGGACGGTTCTCTCCATACAAAGAGGGGATTCTATAATTTTTTTGCCGGGAAATAAAGGCTATTTTAAAAAAAACCATTACCACTTGAAATCAAAGGCAATGTCCAATTCGTTTTTCACCTTGAGAGTCCCCAATAACGCCTTGTAGGGCTTTATGCCAAAATCCTTTTGAGACAAAGTGATTTTACCCGTTACCTCTTTGTCGTTGGCTACCGTCACGTCAAATGCAACGGGACGGGTAGTCCCATGAAGGGTTAGTTCGCCTTTCACATGATATCTGCCGGATTTTGCCTGAACATCCGTAGAGCGGAAGCTTATTATTGGAAATTTTGCGGGATGGAGAACGTCTTTTGCGGTAGCCTCATCAATGTCCGCCTTATCGTTGGCTTTTAATGCGTCCGGCCGTTGCTGTCCATCCTTCATAGCGGAAACAACCTTGAGTGAATTTGCCTGAATTTCGGCATCAACAGAGAACGGCTGATCACCGGCTTCAGGAACGATAAGATTGACGGTATATTGGGTTGCCAAAATCAGCAAATCATGGGCAACCGCGCTCAAAAAACCTTCTTTAAAGGTATACACACACAATTTTCCAGAACTTGGAGTCAATTTATAAGTGCCAGCCTTTAGCGTCATACATTCCTCCTTGCCAAAATAAAGGTGAATTTTAAATTAAAACATCCTGCAGATTGATAGTTTACAAACTGCAATATTCTCGGATGCTATCTGATTTTTATGTGAATGTCAATCCGTATACTGGGAAAATATTGTAGTAATCGTGTTGCAGGGGGATTTTTTGCTTTATTTATGCGGGTTTAAAAAAACAAAATAAAATGCTTGAAATTAAATTAGAAAACTGCTAATATCCTTAAACTCGCACTGCAAGTGGCGGTTATATGTTTAAGAAATGTTTAGCATATAAAGTAGTTGATGAATAATAAATTATATGGGGCCGTAGCTCAATTGGTTAGAGTACCAGACTGTCGATTTGGATGTTACGGGTTCGATTCCCGTCGGCCTCGTTTTTTACTATTCATGCAAATACAAAAGTAACAATATACACCTCAGTCAAACATCCCCAACGTATCTCTCGTATCAAATTCCAAAAATAATGGTATTAATGTCGGGCAAGGCTTCAGCATTGACTCTGCAATGTGCGACTCGTAATACGTTTATGCTGAACCAAGCTGCAGGGGCGGGATTTCCACGCACCTTCCCGTGCATAACGTATATACCTTTGCAAACCCCAACAATATTACATTGCGCACGACAAGCTTAAAGGTTCACCCTACGTAAAATTCGACAACAGGAAACAACATAATGAATGTTTTGTTAATGTCAATGCCGGATTGCGCGCCACACTTCAACGCCAAACGGTGGAAGCCGCCGAACCTGGCTATTTCGTCTATAGCAGGCAATATTGTCGGCCACAACGTGTACGTTGCCGACCTTATCTTACGGCGCGACCGGATTACCGAGACGGTAAAAGAGTTAATCTCCCGCTATCGCCCGGATGTGGTGGGGCTGACGGCCATGAGCTTCCAATTTGCCACCGCCCGGCGGATTGCCGGACTTATTAAGGAGATTAACAAGGATATTAAGATCGTCCTGGGCGGCTATCACGTTACGCTGATGTACGATGAATTGGGGAGAGATGAAGAGTCGGCGCCTTTTGACTTTTTTGTGCGCGGTGAAGGGGATTTGTGCTTCAACGAACTGCTGGAGGCACTGGAAGGCAAGCGGACGATAGAGGGCGTTGCGGGTGTCTCTTTCCGCCAGAACGGCAATCCCGGCGCGTTGCACGGGGGTGGGTTTGTCCACAATACCGCGCGTCCGTTGGAGGATTTGGCGAAGATTAAAATACCCGACCGATCCAAGCGAATATGGAAGGGATACCAATATTACGGTTTTACGCTGGATATCGTAGAATCGTCGCGCGGGTGCATCATGCCGTGCAATTTTTGCAGTATGGACAAGATGTACGGAAAGACCTTTCGGCGGTTCAGCATCGAGCGGATACTTGCGGACATCGCCAACGCCAAGCAGCATGGCGCGAACTTCATTATCTTTTCCGACGACAATTTCACCCTGGATGTCAAAGGGTTTGAGGCTATATGCGACGCCATTGTGGCGGCGGGGCACAATGACGTCCGGTACATCATCCAGGCAAGCAGCGTGGGGATTGCGTCATCCGACACCCTTGCTGAGAAGATGGCGAAAGCGGGTTTCCGTATCGTGTTCCTCGGCATTGAAAACGCGTCGGAGGAAAACCTGCGGCGCATGAAAAAGGGCAATATCATTGAAAAAACAAAGCTCGCCGCCAAACGTCTCCACGACCACAATATCATGATTGTTGGGGGGATGATTATCGGGAGTCCTGATGACAAGGAAGAGGACATTGCCAGAAACTACGAATTTTTTGTCGAGCTGCAAATCGACTTTTTTGCAGACCAGATTTTAACGCCCTATCCCAAAACGGGTATGCGTGAGGAGTTGCTGGTGGCTGGGCTGGTGACGAACAAATTCGATTACAGCCGGTACAACTGCTTCTGGGCAAACGTGAAGACCAACTACCTGGAACCGGACGACCTGCAATTCTTTAGATGGAAGTACAACAAAAAGTACGCAGATTACATCTGCACCACCCCGGCTTTTATCAAAAACTACCCGCTGGCCTACTATTACCGCCACTACTTCCGAAGACCGTATCTCAAACTCAAAAAGAAATTCTTCGGGAAAGAAATCAGCGAAAGGGAGCAGTACCGGCGCGATATGGAATGGGCAGAGGCGATGAATAGATTCTTTTAAGTATTTTATTGTAATATTTTTTCCCTTTGCTATAGTTACACTTTGCGTAAGAACAGGCGTGAAAAGTCAGCATGAACGCTGATTTTATGGAAAAACAGCAGAAACCACAGGTTACTTGGCGCGGCCACCGGCCGCAACCAAAATTGAAATACGAAATTCGAATATCGAAATACGAAACAATTCTAAATGACAAAAACTCAATGCTCAAAACCTTGCGTAAGCCTCGTCTAGTAAATACCTTACAGTTGTGCATTTTGAAGAACGCGCTGAAAAAACAAGAAATTGATGGTAATACAGATTTCACGGATTAAAAGCTTTGGAAGTCCTGTATTAAAATATGGTTCTCGTTGCCCTTTTGCTATTAACCCCAGCCTTTAGGCTGGGGTTCACGGTTCCCACGGAAATGGGCTTTAGCCCTGATGGTAATGGAAGAAAGGCTTGGCGCGTTAACCATATAATACCTGCTGGTTAATTAAAAATATGAACGAGTCGGGACGGACGTTATGTTGCGCGCCGTCAGGGCTAAAGCCCGGAT
>CAYHFB010000174.1:0-7734 GCA_964355695.1 uncultured candidatus Brocadiaceae bacterium | reverse complement strand
GCCTGGAATGCGGCTTTGGGCAAAACAATAGCATGGGGTGCGGGTATGTGGAAATCTGCCACGAACGAACACAAATGGGCTCGAGTGAGAAGACATGATGGTTTGTATGGTATAATTGCATACCGAATTATGCATGAGGCTTTTTGTGTGGTATGAAGATAACGTGTGGCGTTGGAGGAATGAAAATGATACCCTTCCCTCTAGCGCTGTGCCTCATGCCTCTTGCCACATTTAAAAAACCTATCTATTTACCGTGATTCTTTAGTCTGATGCATTGCCTCGCTTGTTTGTAAACGCGCGTAACTTATTATATGAGACATTATGAGAATTGATGAATCGCGGATAGAGGTTGTTGACGATAAAGTTGCAGAAATACTCAGGAAAAAGACAGGCTTGGAGCGCCTAGAAATGGTCTGGGACTCATGGACATTATTTTGCCAGAGAATGGAGGCTCATTTACGGGGCATTCATCCTGAATGGACAAGTGATGAAATACAAAAAGAAATCGTGAAAAGGGTGCTGTCTGGAACAAGGTAAACGCAGAACAAAGTAGAGACCTTTCTAACGTCGCCCAATGGGAAATACTTCTATCCGTATCTGCCCCGTAGGGGCAATTGCTAATAGGCAGGCAATTCATTGCCTGTTAAACCATAAAGTCCCGCAGGGGCGACTGGTGACGTCATGTTGTTTCTCCGGTTCGTAGGTGGATGGTGGGATGGAAAAATATAAAAGAGAGGGGCGTCTTAACAAAATATACCCTTTTGTGTAATCGTAATTGTGTTTTCGTATATGGAATATTTACATAAAAGGTAACTTATGAGACGTGTTTATTCTTTGGGAATATCAGTAAAAGAAAGCTGAATAATGAAATACTCAATGTTCGGTACCAATTCATAACGGCACGCCCTCATAATTTTTTTGGCAGGGGATAGATTGTTTTTTCATGAGGTGAAACAAGTAAAGGGAAATTGGCGACCATCATTGGGTAGCCATTTGAGAGAGTTGCCGGATAGTGACCGTGTTTTAGATGAATTAAGAATTACTTTGAGAAAAATATTTTTATGAAAATCCTTTTCGATCAATTAATGAACAATAAAGGACTTGCCCCCTATCCTTATCAGGAAGAAATTGCGCAACGTCTTTTCGAAGGCAGAAATATTTTCCTCCGTGCCCCTACCGGCAGTGGCAAGACGTGGGCGGCTATACTACCGTACCTTTGGGCTAAAAAACAAGGCTCGGCGTTTGTGGATAGATTGATTTACGTTCTGCCACTTCGAACATTAGCGACTACCCTTTACGCTGAAACGGTAGAGCGTTGCAAAAGGGTTTTCAGGGTGGTGTGTGACCATGACGCCCGTACGGGTGAGAAAGACGAACTTGTCATAACCATACAAACCGGCGAACAAAAGAACGATTTCTTCTTTGAAGGTGACGTGATATTTACAACCGTTGACCAATGCCTCTCTTCTTACCTTAATTGTCCTGTTTCCCTTCCACAGAGGGTCGGAAACGTCAACGCCGGGGCATTGCTTGGGTGTTTGGTTGTGTTTGATGAGTTTCATCTTTTAGAGTCTGACAAAGCAATGAAAACGGCTATAGAAATGCTGGACAGACTCAAACCGTTTTCCCGGTTTGTCGTCATGACGGCTACACTGACAACGAAAAGTATGGATTTATTAAAGGAAATACTGGGAGGACAGCTTGTCAGCCTAACACCGGATGAAGTAATGAGCTTGCCGTCCCATAAAGAGAAAAAACGTGTGTACCGGTGGATAAACAGGCCACTCGCTGTCAACGACGTCCTTGATCATCATAAGGGTAACCGTTCTATCGTCATCCTTAACACCGTTACGAGGGCGCAGAATATTTACGAAGAAATGGCAAAACGCCTGGAGGGCAGCAATACCAATGTTTTCTTGCTTCACAGCAGGTTTTACTCAGAAGACCGAAAAAAGGCGGAAGACAAACTGAAGGATTGGTTTGGAAAGGAGGCTACTAAAACGAATGTAATCCTTGTAACCACGCAGGTTGTTGAGGCTGGGATTGATATTTCCGCGGATAATCTTCACACGGAACTTGCCCCTCTGAACAGTATCATACAGCGTGCCGGACGTTGTGCGAGGTATGAAGGTGAGCGTGGTACTGGAACTGTCTGGGTTTATGAATTACAGACAAATAAAAAAGGTCTGCCTGATTTTGGACCCTATCAAGGAAACGACCAGAATGCCTTGATTTCAAGCACCAGAGAGGTCTTGGAACTCTTACCGTCGGTTGGCGCAATCCTGGATTTTACCGCAGAGCTTGAAAGGCTTGACAAGGTGCATTCGAACGTTGAGAAAAGGCATCTGGAATCGTACCGGCAGGGGCATTACTCTTTAAAAACCAAGATTCATGAGGCTATGGACGGCCGTAACGAAGTTGCCGTCAGAGAGTTGGTGCGGGACGTGGCTTCTGTAAATGTGATTATCTGCAATGACCCATGTATTTTGGAGTTTGATAAAGATAAATGGCCGAGGATGCTGTCAGTTCCCCGTTCGAGCCTTTATAAACTTTCTCCGTTTTTTGAAGAATGCCGTGACTTTGGGGATACGATTGCCTGGTATCCTATTGAAAACACCAACATAATAGATGAAACTGAGGTATCATTCGGATGGGAACGAATTACGTCAAAAGACCAGATCAGAAACGTTTCGTGGCTTGTCGTTATAAATCCGGAGTTTGCTTCATATTCCCCTGACGTTGGCCTGAAAATCGGTGAAAATGGGCGTAGCGAAGAGATTAGATACTTCGATAGGCCGCTTATCCGCCGGTACAAAATCGGTTATGAAACTTATCGGGAGCATGTTCAAAGAGTAGTTGCAGAGTGCCGGGCAATGAGGTCTTTTGGTAGCAATGCTGTAACACGATTGGCCGCATACTATAAAATGTCCGCCAACCAATTGGAAACATTGGCTGACGTCTGTTGCGCACTACACGATGTGGGAAAGCTCTCCGTGAAGTGGCAGGCGGCTGTAAGAGTGTGGCAGCAATACAAGAACCCCCGGAAGTTGACCGGCACGCCCCTTGCCCATTCAGATTACGAGCCAGACGTGGATTTTGAAAATAAGAAAAAGTATCCAAAACAGCCGCCGCATGCTGCTGAAGGTGCATATTCAACGGCAAGATGGCTGAGTGGCATTTTTGGTGATAATGCTATTGCCGTCTGGACTTCCATTGCAAGACATCATGGGGCATTTACGGCGTCGCTGGAAAACTTTAAGCTTATTGAAGGAGCGGAAGAATGGATCGGCGAAACGTTGCCACCTTCTGTTGATGGTGTTGCATTGACAGACAGCCCCGATATTCTTATCCAGAAGAACTTCCAAAATGATTTATTGCTTTTTAGCGGCCAAACCGGCGAAGATGCCAGATTGTGGCCTCTTTATGTATTTCTTGTACGAAGGCTTAGGCTGGCAGACCAAAGAAGCCAGAAAGGAGGTAAAGGATGAAAGTAGTGGAAATTTCCAAAGGAACGGGTACTTATGCCGATTCCCTGATGGCCATAGGCGCCGCTGATTTGCTGGAAGAAGTAACTGGGGCAGGGTCAATTATCCATAATATGGGTACTCATTTTCAAATTGAGTGTTCATCGAACGTGCCTGGTGAGCAGTGGAGGCCACCATCACCAGGGTTTTACTACGTATGGCGAAAAAGTAAGGAAAAGGAAAGACCACAAGGCACGATGGTGCTGGATTATGAAGAGGAGCAAGGTCGGGTAAAAGCAAAGGAAAAGGGTACTAAAAAGAAAAAGGAAGCATTAAATAAAGCCCTTGAAGAACAAGGTTTAACACCGGTTGAAAGCATCAACCGTGAATATGGTCCTTCGGCAATCCTTGAGTCAATGCGAAAAGGCTGGAGTTCCGATAAAGACGTCTATCTTTGGGTGATTCAGAATCCCGAAAAAGCCCTCAAATGGGCGCAAAGCGAGCTAAGGCCGCTTGAGCAAAGCGAACAATCAGAACGTCCTGAAGTAAGCAACAGCCAGTTTTTTAACCCTTCATCGGGAAAAGGCCTGCACTCCACCAAGACTATTTACAAATCGCCTGGTGCCATCAACAGTGAAGTTGTGGAGCCGTTTGCCGAATGGATGAAATTTAGAGGGGCTTCTGCCGCAATGCTTCCTTACCGTAATGGCGACGATTTTAAACTCTTTGTCATTGAGCCTGCCGAAATAGGGCCGAAGGCGCTATCCATGATCAGGGAAAAACTTCTCGATCTGAGGCTGTGGGGTGGAATTCGGCTTGACATAGAGGCCGCACTACGCCTGACAGAAGAACTGATAATACATTCGGACGTTGTACAAGATGCTATGGGAAAGATCAGTTTGCGCGGACGCAGACCCGCAGAGGTCATTAGCGGGTTGCGGCAAGCATACTTCAAAAGCATGGGAACAGCGGCGGCATTAATGAATGATGCCTTTTTGCCCTTGCCAAGTTGGTTTAGGATTGATAACGCTGGTGATGCAAATGCATTTTTGGAAATCATCCGGGAACATATTGGTCATTACGAAAACGGTCAAAGGAAACAAGGTTGTTTGGGTTCGTTGGATGAGACACATTCCGGCGACGTCCCAATTCTCCAGCAATACAGAAAATGGCTTACAACTTCAGACAAATGGGACTTGCTGGATTTTTTGGCAAGATTTGCCGTTCACATAATGGAAAGAAGGGTAAAGGATGAGTGGGCAAAAGAATTTACAACAGCAAACTTAACGAGACTTTTTGAAAGGGGGTACGGAATGAAAGAGATTGTGGAAAATCCGGGTTTTTTAAGCGTTGCCAGGGGGATACGCAATTGCACCATCTATGCTGTTTCTCTTGGCGAGCGCGAGCCTCGTTTTGGACTCGCCCAGCAATGGAAACAGAAGATCAAAGGCGGGGTTGGCGTATTTGTCCCCGTGCTATGCGATTTTGTTCAAGCGCAAAACTGGGAGGTTGAGCATCGTTTAAAAGGTAAAGGACATTCTATTAAAAAGGAAGACCTTGATTCAGTAATGGGACTGATTGAAAAGCATAGCGTAGAACTGGTCGGTATGCTCCTCTTGGCTTATGGCTACGCAAGAGCGCCAAAGATAGAAACCGATAATCCAACAATAACAAACAAGGAGGGTACATAATATGAAGCTTCATTCTTTAAGTATTTCCGGTATTGTAACCATGAACATGCACGCCCTTAACAACGAAGGTAGCGAAGGGAACACCATGATGACGCGTATGGTTGAAATAGTGGATGCAACAGGCAAAAACCATACGGTCAACGCCGTTTCAGGTGACATGTTCAAGCATATCCAGGCTGAACATCTGTTTATGGAGGCGAAAGACTCCAATTCCACCAATCTGCCTTTGTGTACAGCCTGCGCAACATTTGATGCAAACAGGATATGTGGTGATGAAACGTTTACAAAGAATACCTTTAAAGAAGGCGCGTTGGATAGCGAAATCCTCACCGAGGCCATTAGAAAGTGCATCATTGACGATGCTGAAGGCGTCTTGATTACCAGCGAAATTGGCGGAAAGGGAAGATCAATTTCCCGCAAGTCGGCCATTGAATTCGGCTGGGTTGTGGGATGTCCTGATAACACACGGACTGAATCTTACTTTCACGCCAAATACGTGCCTGAGGGCCGGGGAAAAGGCTCCGGCGCGGGAGAAAATCTTGGGCAGAATATCTTTCACCGCCCGGCTTCTTCCGGTCAATATGCCGTAGTTGCAAATATTGACCTATATAAAGTCGGACGCAATGACATTACCCTTGCTTACGTGGCGGGTGTTGACAGGCAGGCCAGGATACAAGCCCTTTTGAAGAGCGTTCTCAAGACCTTTATCAAGCCCACGGGTGCGCATCGCAACACACAGCACCCGCACATACTTGATTTTAGCGGCGTTGTAGCGACATCGGTAAATACGTTGCCGTCTCCCGTCCTAAGCAGCCTGAACCCAAATTACCGGGATGAGATAAAAATGATTGCCTGCAATCTGAACAGTATCACAACCGGCAATCCAATTGAAGTCACACCATTTGACGGGCTTGGCGCTTTTAGCGGGGTAATGGCGGATATCATAAATAAGGTTCAACCTTATGGAGGCTAATATGGTAGAAGAAAAACTCATTGACCGGGGAATGGGAAAATGGCTCATTTTAAGCTACCTACCAGTCAGCCTTTTTTCTTTGCGTATGACTCATGCCACAAGCAAAGGAGGAAAGACGCTTTTGGTACCAACTCCTTACGCTTTTAAGATGACATTAATTGACGCCTGCTTTAGGGTTTTTGACGGAACTGTTGCCGAAATCAAGGCGCGGCAGGTATTCGATCTGATTAAAGGCTGCGAAATAAGATTCAGCCCACCGGCCGGTTGTATCGTGCAAAATACCTTTGTAAAAATCCGTCAGGAAGAAAGGGATGCTCCCAGAGGTTTCTATGGTGCCACCATTGCTTATCGAGAGTTCTGTTTTTATGCCGATGGTGAACTAAAGACGGCAATAGGGATTAATGGTCTCTCAGAAGAAGCCGTGTCCTTGATCAGAAGGATTGGTAGCCATATTAATTGCATCGGTAAGAGAGGCTCTTTCTGGCAATATATCGGGGACTCGATTTGCAAAGGGAACCTTTCCGAAGGGTACACATCCCCACAGCCGGAAGAACGCTTGAGGTCCGGTAAATCCCAATGGTCTCACTATCTGGATGATTTTGGGGAGGTTTTGTGTAAAGACAAGAATGGCTTTGAACGCATTAGCACTTATAGTAGCGGAAAAGTAGAGCTAGGAAAGCACCGCGTACTAAAAGAAACGGTTATCCCATACCGTTTTGTACAGAGCAGCAAACACTTTACGCAATTTAAAAAAGTATTTAAGTAACGAAGACGGTTAAATCTGCATGATAAAATGCCTGGCTCCTGTGGGATGTGGAAAAGCATCGTAAGACATGTATTTGAGTAAAATAGTTCTCCGCGTGCATCTCTTGGCAAGTTCAGGTTTGCAACCCGAACCCCTGATTCTATGCGGATAATTGGTACGTCTCACCGATGAGGATGGTTAAATTATGATGAACGGGCGAATCTTCTCTATTCAGAAGTTAAAGGCGAGGTATTTGTAGACAGGAGGAAAGGGGTTTAGCCACGAATGGACACGAATAAACACGAATAAAGACGAATAAACACGAATTTTAATTTACAAGGATGGACAGGATGAACAGGATAAGAAAAAATCCTGCTTATCCGGTAAATCCTTGGGCACAGTGACAGTAAAAGCCCTACAAATTTTTTTAAACGGAGTTTGAACTATGTTAAATACCGTAAAAATTAATCTTGCGCCTGCGGAGCTTATCAGAGCGGTAAAAAAGATGAAAAAAAAGGAGAGAGATGTTTTTCTTGAGGACTTGCTTGCAGCGACAGCCCCTGAATACCTGGAGGGCATTAAAGAGGCACGCTCTGATTATAAAGCTAAGCGGATAAAAACTCATGACGAGGTATTTGGCAAGTGAAATATGAACTTGTCTACACTGCAAGAGCGGTAAAAGATATCAGGAATCTTGATGAAAATGTCAAGCAGCGAATAGGGAAAACAATCATACGATATAAAGAAGACCCGTTGGAGTATGCTGAAAAACTTACAGACCCTACCTTAGGTACATACAGATTCAGGATTGGGGATTACAGGGTCATCTTTGATATAGAGGGTGGAGACGTTATTATCTTA
>CAYHFB010000173.1:5328-7748 GCA_964355695.1 uncultured candidatus Brocadiaceae bacterium | reverse complement strand
TCAGGGACTTTCACCCCGAAAGAAACGACAAGCTTCGCTTGTCGCACTGTACGTTAAATTAGGCATTCGGTGTTTTTTGAATGAATTTTGTTATGCAGCAATACTTAAAGACACCCCATCGGGGTGTAACAATCGTAGCCCACTGCGTGAGCGGTGGGTAAAGATATCCCCCTATTGTTTTAGCCCCGTAGGGGCGGCACAACCCGGACAAGCAGCATAGACACGTGCGCGGAGATGGACAAACCCTGTTTTTTCATGCCCGTTCGTGTAAATCCGTACCCATAATTTATCCAAAAGAATTATTAAGAATTGCAATATTCTTTGTTTTTTGTTCTAATGCCGTTTTTATGCGGCTTGGTGTTCATTATAATAATTGGTTTAGAGGGGTTTTTTATGCAAAAGAAACTGAACGAATTGAAAAAACGGCTTGGTGAAATTAGTGATATCCAGAATGCAATTTCATTGCTCGGATGGGACCAGCAAACCTACATGCCGCCCGGTGGAGCTGGTGCGCGCGCACAGCAGATCGCGACGCTTAGCCACCTTGCGCACGAAAAGTTCATTGACGACGCCATTGGCCGCCTCCTTGAAGAACTCCATGGGTTTTCAACCAAGCTCTCTTACGATTCTGACGATGCAAGCCTTGTTCGCGTGGCAAAACGCGATTACGACAAGGCACGGCGCATCCCGGCCACGTTGGTATTCGAAATTGCCCACGCAGGCGCACAGGCGTTCGACGCATGGCGAAAGGCGAGAGCGGCGTCAGATTTTCCCCAATTCGCCCCCTTTCTCCAACGGAATCTTGATCTGAAGATACAGTATGCCGAGTGTTTGGGCTACACTGGCCGTATCTACGACCCCTTGCTTGACGAATACGAACCGGACATGAAAACCGCACAGATTGAGGCCATTTTTGCAGAGGTCAAAAAGGAGATAGTTCCGCTCGTCCATGCCATTGCTTCAAGACAGGATACGGTAGACAATTCCTTTTTGTGCCGGCCTTTTGATGAACAAAAACAGTGGGACGTCGGCATGGAGGTCGCTAAATACCTTGGTTACGACTTTGAGCGTGGACGCCAGGACCGCTCTCCGCATCCGTTTACCTCGTCTTTTTCGATAAATGACGTGCGGATTACCACCCGCTTTATGGCCGACTATTTCCCGGCGGGTTTTTTTGCGACGATTCATGAAACAGGCCACGCGCTCTACGATCAGGGCGTCAGCCAAAGCCTTGAACGGACGCTTCTGGCCGGCGGCGCATCGCTCGGCATTCATGAATCACAGTCAAGGATGTGGGAAAACCTGGTCGGACGCGGCCTGCCGTTTTGGAAATTCTTTATCCCACGCGCACGCGCCCTCTTTCCCGAACAATTGAGGGACGTGGATGCGGTAAAGATGTACCGTGCGGTAAACCGCGTGCAACCGTCACTCATACGTGTGGAGGCGGATGAGATCACCTACAACCTGCACATTATCCTCCGGTTTGAACTGGAAAACATGCTCCTTGAAAGGCGGTTGGACGTAAAAGACCTGCCCGATGCGTGGAACGCCAAGATGCGGGAATACCTCGGCATCACGCCGCCGGATGACGCGGACGGCGTGCTGCAGGATGTCCATTGGTCACACGGTGCTTTCGGGTATTTCCCAACCTACTCGCTGGGAAACCTCTTCGCGTCGCAATTATTTGAGCAATGCAAAAAAGAGGTGCCGGGACTGGAGTCGTCAATCGAAACAGGAGAATTCCGCCCCCTGCTCGACTGGTTGCGCACCCGCCTGCACGTACACGGACGCAAATTTACCCTAAACGAACTATCAAACAAAATCACCGGCAAACCGTTGCAAACACAGCCTTTTATTACGTATTTGAAGAATAAGTATAGCGAAATATACCGGTTGTAAATCACTGGGCTTTTTTTGGTGTTCCATAGTGCGGATAAAATAAAAGCGCTTGCAATTTTTTCCGTTTTTGCTATATTGGCATTCAGATGAAAGGGTAATCCACTACCAGATGTTGTCAATAGTCAGGATTTGATCCCAATTCCTATCTCAACCGACAGCGCTAACATCAACCAACATGAAATTTACGTTTGAAAAGCAACTATCTCCGAGCGAAATATGACGAAATCTATTACCTTTGCCGTCGCAAAAAAACATGCTTAACTCATTAGAAATAAAAAATTACCGAAACCTGAAAGAACTTAAGATTAACTCACTGGGCAGGGTGAATCTTATCACGGGGAAAAATAACACGGGAAAATCTGCCCTTCTGGAAGCCATCGCAATTTATGCGACTAAGGGAGATTTAGCGTTAATTTATGAGCTACTTGGAGAGAGGGGAGAAAATTTCAAACGGACAGAAGATGGCAAAAACGCTACTGAATCCAATATAAGAGCGTTATCTTCCATGTTTACCAACCGAA
>CAYHFB010000173.1:0-5228 GCA_964355695.1 uncultured candidatus Brocadiaceae bacterium | reverse complement strand
CTGACAGAGAAAGAGGCTCACGTAATAGAAGCCTTAAAGATTATTGAGCCGTCAACGGAAAGGATTGCCTTTGTTGAAGAGGCACCAAGAGAAAGAATGGCCGTTATTAAATTATCAAACAACCCAAGGGTATTGCCGTTGCAAAGTATGGGTGATGGAATAAATCGCATACTAACGATTATCCTTGCGTTGGTCAATGCTGACAATGGTTTCTTACTGATTGACGAATTTGAAAACGGCTTACACTATACCGTTCAGAAGCAACTTTGGGATATCATTTTCAAATTGGCTCCAAAATTAAACGTTCAAGTATTTGTTACAACCCACAGCGAAGACTGTATCTCTGGATTTGAAAGTGTTTTGAATAGCCCCGGCAATTCACTTGATGGGAAACTCATTCGCCTTGACAATAAAAACGGAACGATTAAACAAGTTGAATTCAGTGCGCATGAATTAAAAATCGCTAATGACCAAAACATTGAAATCCGATGAAGAGAGAAAAAGGAAAAGAAAAATTCAGTAAAAAACTCTTAGTAGAAGGAAACGATGACCAACACGTTGTTTTGGCTTTGTGCCAAAAATTCGACGTACCAGAGACATTTGATGTGATCGATTGCGAAGGCATTGATAAACTGAACGAACAAATTCCCGTCAGGCTTAAACAATCAGACATTGACACATTAGGAATCATAATTGACGCAGACCGTGAGATAAAAAACAGATGGGCTTCTTTGAAAGGGTTACTTTCCGCACAAGGGTTTAAAGTCCCTAATGACTTGCCGTCAACAGGGCTTGTCCTAACAAATGGCAACAATATAAAAGCCGGCGTTTGGATTATGCCCAACAACAACCTCGATGGAATGATTGAAGATTTTATTTCTTTTCTCGTTCCCAAAGACGATAAACTTCTCCCCATCGTCCATGCTACCCTTGCCGATATTGAAAAACAGAAACTGAATAAATATCCTTTTGTTCATAAATCCAAAGCGGTTATTCATTCCTGGCTTTCCTGGCAAGAAGACCCGGGAACCCCCATGGGATGGGGTATCACAAAAAGATATTTGACAACTGACGATGAAACTTGCTTGCTTTTGACAAAGTGGCTTAACGAGCTATTCAGCAAGTAACTGCAAAATTAAAAACGATTGGCCTTCGTTGCGAAAGAAGTGCTACCCATAACATTTGACGATAGTCAAACAAGTCGGATTTTCGGCGCTTATATGGGTAAATCCAAGAGGATTTGCCCTGTATTTTTCAAAAAACAGGGTTGGGCTTCCCGTAGTTCACGAGATCGTATCGCAATGCCGCAACTATGATATTGTAATTGCACCCACCCGCAAACCCGCGTACGTAAAACGAAAACTCCTATAGAAACGGGTAACATACCCATTAAAAAATGGGATTCAGGAATTCAAAATTCAGGGAAATAAGGAAAATTCATGATTTGGTGGATACGCTTCGCTTATACTGCGAGCGGGCATAATTTGAACTTTTGAAAGTGTCGCAAATGCCAGACAACCCTTGCATCTGGTAGGACTTTGGTCTTTTGGAATGTTCAGTTTATGCCCGTTGACAGTATAATTCCCTAATTTCACATACCAAATTATTCGAAGGAGCTATCATGGAAAAGATTGTTATTTCAACAAAAGACGCGCCTGCGGCGATTGGGCCGTATTCACAGGCGATTACGGTGGGGAATTTTGTTTTTATATCGGGGCAGATACCTATTATACCGGCGTCTGGAGAACTTGTGCTCGGTGATATAAAACTGCAAACGCGCCAGGTATTGGACAATCTTAAGCATATCCTGGCTGCCGCCGGGTCGTCGCTAGATAAGGTGGTGAAAACGACGGTTTTTATGAAGGACCTCAACGACTATACGGCTATTAATGACGTCTACCGCGAGTATTTTTCCCAAAAACCCCCGGCAAGGGCAGCAGTGCAGGCGGCGAGGCTTCCAAAGGACGTTGGGGTAGAGATTGAGGCGATTGCTTTTTGCTCTTAAAAAGAAAAATTGACTTGCCTTTTAAAAATTGGTACTATCGCATCTTACGTTTTTACATTAGTGCAACAGTAATATTATTAAATTTATCGATAAAACAAATTTCCTATGCTAAATATAACGGTACAGGCAAAACACAGAGACATTTTTCCGGAAGTAGTGAGTCTCCTTGATAACTCAAAGAAGTTTTTTGAGCGTATTGGCAACACCGATATGGAAAAAAAGGTTGGGGAGATGCAGACGCAACTGGAAGAACCGTTTTATCTCCTGGTGGCTGGCGAATACAATTCGGGCAAATCCAGCTTTATTAACGCGCTGTGCGGCGAACGTATCCTGCAGCAAGGCCCAACGCCGACAACCAATCGAATTACGCTCCTGACGTATGGCGACAAGGTTGGCGTTAAGGAGGTGGGAGACCACCTTTGCCAGGCTACCTATCCCATGGATTCGTTGAAAGACGTAACTTTGGTCGATACCCCAGGAACCAACTCCATTATCGTTGAGCACGCAGCGCTTACGGAAAGCTTTGTGCATAGGGCAGAGCTGGTGCTTTTTGTGACTTCCTCTGACCATCCGTTTACCGAGAGCGAACGGCAGTTCCTGCAATTCCTGAAGGGCAAGTGGGGAAGAAAGGTGCTGTTCATTCTCAACAAGATTGACTTGAAGAGCCCTGAAGAGCTTAAAGAGATTGTGACTTTTGTGGAAAAGAATTGCTACCGGCTGCTTGGCTTTGAACCAAAGATTCTGTTAATGTCGGCCAAGGAAGCCTATCACGCGAAGGTTGAGAACGACGAGGCGTTGCTTGAAAAGAGCAGAATCAAGGAGGTGGAGGCATTTATCTTTGATAAGCTGGATCTGGATACCAAGATCGATTTTAAGCTAGTCAGCCCTTTGAAATACCTTTATAACGTGTTTATGGAGTTCCAGTTGGCCCTTAATGAAAAGGTCAGCAAGTGCAATAGCGACATCAAGAGTATTGAACGGTTTGATACGCGGCTGAAGAATAAAAAGATGGACATGCAGGAGTACACGCTAAAGTACAAAGACGAAATAAAGATTGTGTTTTCCCGGTTAAAAGAAAAACTCGATAATTTTTTAACTTCCTCCGTAACGATAAAGTCCGTGTTGCTTTCCAAGATAGGACGCGAAAAGATCGAAGAGAAGTTTAAACGAGAGGTTTACGGGCTTTTAAACCCCCAAACAGACCTTGACCGCATTATTGACGACGTGGTGGATTACGTTGCCAGGAATAACCGGTCGCTCTGGGATTTGGCGCGGGACCACCTTGAAAATGAGGTTGGGTATGACCGCAGGTCGGGCAGTATCTTTGGGGGACACAGCGAACGCCATTATGACGACAGGAAACACGAGATTGAGATTGCCTTAAAGTCCCGTTCGAAAGAGTTCCGTGAGTTGGATATCGACCGCGAATCGGATCGGTTGAATAGCACGATACAGACCGGCTTTATCAGTTTTGTGGTGAACGAGACCTTTGCCATTGGTCTTGGCGTGGGCGTTACGATGATGTTGTCGGGGTTCGTGCCGCCGCCCGTTACTATCGGCGTCTCCGTGGCGCTGGCGGCTATCGGGCTTGCTATTTTACCGAGAAAACGGAAGGTATTCCGCGCCGAGTTTGTAAGGCGGACGGACGCTATCTGCGACCGGTTTGTTGAGTTTATGAAGTTTGAAATTATTAAATCCATTGATCGGGTGATTGAGGACATCGGTAATAACATATCATCATATCGTGACCTGCGCTGGACGGAGCGCGAAGAGACGGTGCGGCAGGTTTCCGAGGTGAACACGTTGCTGGAAAACGTAAAGAATCTTATGAGGAAAAGCGGTTTAAGCTAATGATGAAACGTATGAACACAACCCGAACGGTTGCCGTGGCGACCAGAGATAGTCAGGTGAAAGACAATACTATATGGCAAAACGCCGGTGGGCCGGGTTGCACGAACTTGCAGGGAGTAAATAACGCATGCTTGTAGGAATAGGATATGACATTCATAGGCTTGTTGAGAACCGCAGACTGATTTTGGGCGGGGTTGAGTTCGACTACCCTTTTGGGTTGCTTGGACACTCCGACGCCGACGTGGTAATCCACGCCGTATGTGACGCTCTGCTGGGCGCAGCCGCGCTGGGCGACATCGGGGACCACTTTCCCGATACCGATCAAAAGTGGAGGGGTGTATCAAGCCGGTTGCTGCTGGAGAAGGTTGCCGACGCTATTAAGGAAAAGCGCCTTATGGTTAACAACGTGGACGTGGTAATCCTGGTACAAATGCCGAAACTTGGCTTGAAAAAACTAGAAATGAAGAAGAATATCGCAGAATGCCTTAAGATTGACGCGGGTCGGGTCAATATAAAGGCAACGACCATGGAAGGCGTCGATGGCGTCGGCCGTGGTGAGGCGATTGCTGCCCAGGCTATTGCCGGCTTGTGTGAGATGGTGTAATTATATCATAAAATACATTTCAATAAAGGTGATACGCACTACTATGGCATTTTGGAAAAGAAAAAAAAAGGAATCACAGGAGAATCTTAAGGATAAAGAGGTGGTGAATGGGGAAGAGGACAAAGATTTTTCCCTCGCGGCCGTTGAAGAGTCCGTTGTAGATGCAGATACCAAGCAAGAGCCGTCTGTTTCGGAAATTCCACTTGAAGGAATGGCGGACGTGCCGTCCGTGACCGATATAAACGACGCTAGCGATAGCGGCGAAGGCGTAATACTTCATGGGAAAAAGATTACCGGCTATTTTCGCAAAACAGTGTGGGGCTTTTTGTCTATCCTGATATTGCCGCCCGTGCTGACGTTTGCATTGGGCGTCCTTATCATCGTTGCCGCGCTGGTGTTCCCGCTTCTGGCCGTTGTGCTTGCGGCCTTGATGATTATCGTGATGGTAACGCTTTCCATCCTTCTCATTGCGCTTCCCGTGGTATTTCCCCTTCTCATACTATTCCTGCTTATTGCCGGAAAGGGCAGGTTGCTCATTGCCTCAGAGGAAAAGTGGTTTGCCATTGAGCTATTCGGGAAGAAGTATACCCTGAAGTAGCGGTGTAAATACTTTATCGCCAGCTTATCTAGCCAACAACCCCGGCATGGAATTGCAAGAAGCATGGGCGCTTGGGCGCGGAGGTGCAAATGGCGATTTCCTCCTCGCTCCTCTGCCCCATAGGTGTTAAGTTAAGAAACACAACTCAAACGAATCAAGGAAATGGAGTG
>CAYHFB010000172.1:0-7749 GCA_964355695.1 uncultured candidatus Brocadiaceae bacterium | reverse complement strand
TCACGTTCCACAATCAATGTTTTCTGATGGTATTTACCTTGTTTTCAGTCGTCCCGACGGGACTGTATGGTTCTACGCATGGGAAACAGGCAATGAATTGCCTGCCTATTATCAATTGCCCCTACGGGGCGTAGGCAGACAGCCGGAATGGTTTTTAATTCTTTTTCCGACGCCGCGCCTCGTGGAGCTTTTCAGATGTTTGCAATAATCCAAAGTGGGCTTTGCCCACAACCCAATGGAAAAACCAAACGTTATAAAATGCCTTGCTCACCGCTTCTACAGAGGAATTCCGGGAGTGACAACAAAACAACTTGTTTTTTATTGCAGTTTCGGCTCTATAAGGTACTAATCCGACACTTCGTATTCCCTTGGTCTTCCCAACTCTTCCAGAAGCGTATTCACCGTCTTCTTCAATTCTATCATATCAAGCTCCCTGCCGACGGTTATTCTATGGAATTTTTCAAGTTCTTCATTTCTCTCTCTCAACTCCCCGGTAATCTTTAACAATTCTTCCTCGGCCTGCTTGCGGTCGGTAACATCTTCCATAACCGCAACGTAATGAGTGATAACGCCATCCTCATTTTGAATAGAGGAGATAGAAGCATCTTCCCAATACAATTCGCCGTTCTTTTTCTTATTACAAAACAACCCCCTCCATTTCTCCCGGGAGGTGATAGTCTTCCATAACCGTTGGTACTCTTCCGGCGGCGTCTTACCTGACTTTAGGATACGGGGGTTTTGCCCAATGGCTTCTTTGGCTGCGTAACCAGTCAATTGTGTAAACCTGGGGTTTACGTATTCTATGACGCCATTGGTATCCGTAATGATAATTGAGCTCGGACTTTGTTCTACAGCGACCGATAATTTACGTGTTTTTTCCTCCGCGCTTATGCGTTTTTCCTTTTCCAGTTCTTTTTCTTTGTGGAGGACGTCAAAGAGATAAGCGTTTTTAAGCGGTGAGGCGGCAAGATGGGATATTACTTCACAGAACCGGACCTCGCGAGTATTAAAAGGCGTTTCCCTTCTGGAGGTGCGGAGAACAAGGGTGCCGATGATGGTGTCTTTGAAGGTGACCGGGAAGGCCATAATGGAGCGAATGTCAATCAGGCTAAGAACTTCGCGCACGGAAAAAAGGATGGGATCGTTATACACATCGTTTATGACCACGGCCTTTCCCGTTTCCATGACTTTCTGAATTTCGGGATATTTGTCAATATTGATTTCAAGGCGTTTGATATCCCTTGAATCGTGGGAAGCCATTACATAAGCTTCCTTTTTAAAGTTGTCCACATAGATTATGGAACAGCGTTTGACGTCCATAACGTCGGCAATTTTTCTACAAATAGTATAAAGGGTTTCATAGGGGTCTGTGGTTGCAGAGAGGGCTTTGGAGACGTCAAGGATGGCGGATTTGTCTTCTTCTTCACTCTTTACCGCATCATACAATTCCTTCATTTTCAGATGTGATTTTACGCGTGCCAGGAATTCCTTCACATTGGGCGGTTTTGAAACAAAGTCGTCTGCCCCGGCAGAAAGCCCCTGGACAGCGCTTGTTGTATCACCCAGCCCTGTCAGCATGATAATGGGAATTGATTTATACTCCTGTTTGGATTTCATCATGCGGCAAATCTCCAAACCATCAATGTCCGGAAGCTTTATATCAAGCAGGATGAGATCCGGTTTCAAGGAAGAGACCATTTCAATCCCTGTTAGTCCATTGCTTGCGTAGAGTACCTTGCAACCTTCTTCCTCAAGGGCAAAACCCAAAGGCTCGACCGTTTCGAGATTATCCTCAATCCATAATATTTTCTTCATTATCTTCAAAGACCTCCTTCTGCCTGCAAATGATACCATATTGAGACAAATGTGCTTTATCCCAGAAGTGTTCCTGCGAGAGACGGGATGTTTGTCGTCTCGCAGGGAGCCGGAGGTAGTGCAGACACCCTTGCCGGGCGACGCAAAACCGCACCCGAAAGGTTCCTGTCACGAAGAATACGAGGGCCGCAAAGAAGGGCATTTTTATAAAATGCCGCTCTATTTTTTCATCCCCAACCGTTCATAGATTGTTTTGAAATCCAGTTCGTTCTCCACGACCTCGGCTGCACGCTGCACCTTGGATATACTGTGCAGGCTGACGTATCCGGCGAGGCCTTCGCAAACCTCGACTGCCGAGGCGGTATCCGCCCGAACAACCACAACCGGTACGCCGGATTCCTGCGCCCGTCCCAAAATAGAGGCGTCGGGATATAGTTCTCCGGTAAGGATGAGGCATTTTGTAGATGTCTCAAGCGCCGCTAGTTGGATATCACTCCTGTCACCTCCGGTAATGACCGCTTTGTTGTTTATCTTTCGAAAATACCGTATGGCGCTTTCCATGTTCATTGCCCCAATCATGAAGTGTTCAATCAACTCGTCCAACTTGTCATTACAACAAAGTACCTTGCCGTTCAGGGCAGTAACAATTTCTCGAATGGGAACAGCGCTAAGGATGGGGTCTTTTTGCACAACGCCCAGTGTAGTAATGCCGTTTTTCTTGAGGAAGGGTACCAGCGTCTGACGCACGTAATTCATTTTTGCGGGAGGAACTATGTTGAACACGACGCCCAGCAACTGGTCGCCAAGCACACTTGCTGCATAGAAAAATCCATCAAGGGTGTCAATACCGGGTTGCAGTTTGTCCACAAATATTACCTTGGCATTGCTTTCCTTGATAAAATCCAACTCGGAAAAGAGCAGGCAGGTGCCGCTGGAGAGTCTGCCAAGCCCCCGGGAAATCATCACAGCATGCCCTGCGGAAATCCGGTTAAAGGAAGTCATGGTTTTTTGGCGGATGCTCAAGTCCTCGCCCTGCGCTAGGCGAGTGATGAGGTCTTCGGTCAGCACAACGGGACAGATCGTCTGTGGCGGTTCGTCCACTCCCAGCGTTTTAGAAAGGAATGCGGCGTCTTCGTCGGTTACCATCCCATCCACCATCACCGGTGAAAGCCCTACGGGTTTAAAGTATCCGACATGGTATCCATCCCTTATAAATTTCAAACCGAGACCGAGACAAATAAGGTTTTTCCCGGAAAAGGGTGTGACGGATGCAACAAATATGGGTATCATGATATGCCCCCTTTTGGTTATGAAAAAATTATTCCAGCGCCAATCTCGCGTCTATGGCTATCGACCCTTTCCCTGCAGGAAACACTACGAGCGGATTTATGTCCACTTCCATAATTTCAGGGAAATCGATAACCATCTGGGAAAGTTTTAAAAGACTGTCAATAATGGCGCCAAGATCGGACGGAGGTTCACCCCTGACGCCTTTTAAGAGAGTAAATGCCCTAATCTCACGGATCATCTCTTCTGCATCGCGTGCGTCAATGGGCGCGACCCGAAACGAAACGTCTTTTAGCGCCTCCACGTAGATGCCGCCCAGCCCAAACATGATTAGGGGGCCAAACTGGGGGTCACGAGACATGCCGAGGATCACTTCCTTGCCGCCAACAACCATCTGCTGCACCAGGACGCCTTTTACGTCGGCGTCGGGCATCAGGCGGTGCGCCTTTTGCGTGATCTCGCAAAAGAACCGCCGTGCGTCTGCCGCGGTTTTTACCCCGACCGCCACCCCGCCAAAATCCGATTTGTGCAGGATGTCGGGGGAAGAAATTTTGATAACCACCGGATATCCGATTTCTTCAGCAGCCCTTACCGTTTCCTCCTCGGATGCGGCAAGGATGCTTCGCGGTATCGCAAAGCCATAATTGGCTATTACCTGTTTTGCCTCTTCTTCGCTTAAAAACCGGCGATTTTTTTGCCGAACATTGTTGATAAGATTCCGGGCTGTTTCTTTTTGCGCCGGAAAGGTTTTTATCTCCCGGTCTGGCCGTTTCTGCCATTCCGTATACCGATAGGCCGCTTCTATTGCGGATACTGCGCGCTCTGGAAAGGTATAGTTCGGTACCTTTGCCTGGCAGAGCATTTTTATACCGCTTTCGACCCGCACCCCACCCATAAATGAGGTGACAATGAGCTTGTCCGTCCGCTGGGATACCTTAATGATGAGTTCCGCCGTCTTGTCTATCTCCGTCATAGCCTGGGGTGTCAGGATAATCAGGACAACATCGACGTTGGGGTCCTCCAGCGTTTTTTCAAGAACGATCTTGTATCTATCCGCCTTTGCGTCGCCCAATACGTCAATAGGGTTGTAAACACTTGCCGTAGGGGGCAAAGACACGCGAAGAAAATCTATGGTGTTTTTGGAAAGACTCGCCAATTTCAACCGCGACCGTTCTACGGCATCGGCTGCGATAATGCCCGGACCGCCCGCGTTGGTGATCAATGCGATGCGTTGGCCTTTCGGCAATAATGGGGCGCTGAAGACCCTGGCGCAGTCAAAAAGTTCTTCGAGGGTTTTTACCCTTAAAATCCCCGATTGCTTGCACGCCGCATCAAACGCGTTCTCTGAACCGGCCAACGCCCCCGTATGTGAAGAAGCCGCTTTTGCGCCCGCCGCCGTTCCCCCTGATTTTACGATGATCATCGGCTTTTTCCGGGTGGCCTGACGGGAAGCCGCCATGAACTCCGCACCGTTTTTTACCCCTTCCAAATAGCCCAATATAACCCTGGTGGCAGGATCGGCGTCCAGGGCTTTTATTATATCTACCTCATCGACGTCCGACTTGTTTCCCATGCTGATAAACTTCGAGAACCCCATGTTTGCGCCCATTGCCCAGTCCAATATTGACGTGCAAAGCGCGCCTGACTGTGAGAGAAAGGCCACGTCACCCTGTGCCGGCATACCGGCGGCAAACGAGGCGTTGAGGTTGGTCTGGGTATTAATCAATCCGAGGCAGTTGGGGCCTACCATGCGGATAGAGTGAGCCTTCAGCTTCTGCAGCAGTTCCCGTTCCCGCGCCGCGCCATCGATGCCGCTTTCCTTGAAACCTGCGCTGATAATAATAATCGAATCCACGCCCTTTTCAACGCAATCATCCACGATTTTCCCCACGTACTGGGCGGGCACGATAATTACCACCAGGTCTATTTTTTCAGAAACTTCTTTAACACTGGTGTATGACTTGATTCCCAGGATATCACCTGGGTGAGGGTTTACGGGGAAAATCTTGCCTGCAAAACGATACTGCAGCAGATTTTTCAGCAAATCATGCCCGACCTTGCCTTCTTCACGAGAAGCGCCGACGACGGCAACCGTTTTGGGTGCAAAAAAATGTTCTAGCATAATGTTATTCCGATGGTTTCTCCTCGATTACCGGTTTTTCCGGAACCAAGCCTTGATTGTTTTTGGGCAATAAATCGAACATATTCCTGATTGATGTGGTCAGAGGTTTAAAAGCTATAGACCTGCTTTGTGGTTCCAGGAAAGTACCATTAATCTCAACCATAGTCAATTGCTTTCGCACGCCACCGACAACATAGTCGAATATCTTTCCCACGATGGGAATTTCAGAGAAAAAATCCTTGCTGAATCCGGCAACGATTTTTACATCAATGTCCCCGGTAAGTTTTACCGTGCCCCGGCCGATAAGCTCTACCGTATCGCTGTACAGCCGCCCCTCTTCAATGGTAACAACACCGTCTTTCACGTTAAAATTGATCTGCGCGGTTCGAAAGCTTTCTTTTTTAGGGATACTTAAGTTCAATATGTTAAATATGCTCAAGACAATAGGCACGTCTGAAAGATGTCCTTCCTCAATTTGTATCTGGCCGTCCGCGCAAATACTATTCGTATCTGTCCCTTTGCCCTGGAAAATAATATTTCCGGAAAGCTTGCCCGACCACGTCTTGCCCGTATTGGTAATTTTTTGCATGAGGTCTTTCAATTCAACGTGGGAGAAATTCATTTCTCCGCTATAATAATACGGTTCCGTTGCCGTTTCGACGGATAACGCCCCTTCTATGTTGCCGCCGGAACACCTTGCTTCGATGTGCTTGGATGAAAACCCCTTCTTGTTAACCTCCACCCTCCCGCCAACTCCTCGAAAAGGTATCTTGTATTTCCCATCCGTAATATCGCAATCCTTCAAGTGCAATTCCACGGAATAATCATTGTCTTTTTGTTCTTTAAATTGCTGAAAGTTGGCATTGATTTCCACCTTGCCGGCGGGACTGAAGTTTGTTATGATTTTTTCCCCTATACCCTTGTTGGGCAGGCTCTCTAAAAATGAGTTGGTAATGTCCAGACTTGGCGCATGAAAGTTAAATATCCTTCTCCCGCTATTCATGTCATAAACGCCATTCATCTCGGAAAAGATCGCTTGGTTGCCGCATTGGATATACCCGCTGGCATTTTTAAACAATAGGATGTTATCGCACAACTTGATTTGGCCGTTTACGTACGTTATGGGAAAGGGCATTTCCGCGGGTTGTACCTCAAGCCCCTTGCAAACAACCTCCAGGTAATACCGTTCCTTTTCTTCCGTTTCTTTGTTGTACTGAAAAGTGACGTCCACTAACCCATTCGGGTGGGATTTTGACCAGATATACTCACCGATTTCAGGGACGTCCTGGAGTATTTCCTGGTTAAGAAACACATTGGGGATCGTCAAAATAAAGGTCCTTTTAGGGCCGTAAAGGTCCACCTCCCCGTTAAATACCGCCTGGGATGTGTAGTCGCCGCTCTTGATATAGCCAATGAGGTCTTTTAGGTATACCTTTTCCGTGTTTATTTCTATATCTCCGCTCATATTGTAGATACGCTTCGGCCACTTTTCGTACTTCATTTCCAGCCCGTTTAAATTGACGGTAACGAGGTGGTCACTCTTTTGCTGCCCATCTTGATTGTTAAAGGATGCCTTACAAAAAACCTTCATCTTTCCCAAAGGTTTGTACGAATCCCACAACATCTTGCCAATATAGGGGAACCTTTGGCAAAACTCCTCGCTCATAACCATATCATTCGTGCCGATTTCTATGTCAAGGCTCGGAACGCCCGGTCGGAGCCGCATGTTTAGCGAATAGTTGCCTAACAGCGGGTCTGCTATGATGCCTTTGATGATGATATCTTCAAAAGAGCCAGCGTAAGGCGTAAAGGTAACGTTAATGCCGGACACCTTAACTTCCGGACTCTGTGTCTCAATACTTTCCTTTATATGGACTTTTAAATCCCGTAGTTCTACCCCATTGCGCAGTGCGCCCGTATAAAGCGGCAAAGGCGAATTGTCGAAATTAGCCTTTAGTGCGTTCAAGAGAGACCAGATATCCGTCGGCTTATCAATCGTTAACTGAGGCCCGATGACAATAGCCTGATTGATATTGAGATGCCCTTTGAGAATCCCTTGCAAATCATGCTTCAATAGCATCTTAGGAATGACGAAGGATTTCCCCAGCAAATCTGGGCATGAGCCTTTAAACGAGAAGTTGTCGATGGTGAGTCCGTCTACGAAGTCAACGTGGGCGTTATCGAGCCTTGCCGTCCCAAAATCCTTCAGCATGCTCGTGATGCGATTCTTTACAGCCTCGTCCGATATCAATCTTCCAAGAAAGATATAACCAAAAACGGCCAACCCGATGAGGAAGAAAAGGATGCCGGTGGTGATGTAGATTGTTTTTTTCATTGAGTTAAAGGTAATGGTTGCTTTCTTGATGCGATACTTGTGGTGTTCATAAAATGTGAATTTTCAAATTGATAACGGGGTGGCACGGCATCCCTCATGAACTATCCACAAAAGTTTAAGATTACTGATATTCCAGGCCTATTGCAAGTTTAAATTTTATACGATAAAAACAAGGTTCACCGTGTCTGGC
>CAYHFB010000171.1:0-7750 GCA_964355695.1 uncultured candidatus Brocadiaceae bacterium | reverse complement strand
AGGGACACGGTGCCCGTGTCCCTGTGTGCGTAAAAAAGTCGCCGAAGGCATAATTCAATGTACAGGAATTTCAAAGTGATCTCGTAGCGCGGGGGTTCATCCCCCGCTGGGCGTGTATCCCCCCGCCATTGCCAGCCATAAAGGCCGTCGCTACAAAAAAGCCGTCGCCGTAGGCGACCTGATTTAATGTATAGGAATTTCAAAGCAGCAGTAGGGCGACCCTTTAGGGTTGCCACCCCTGGTGCGTGTTCAGACAGTTGCAAGGCTGAAGCCTTGCCCTACGTATAAACAGAAAAAAGTCGTCGTAGGCGACATAATTAAAAAGAAAGAGAGGAATGCGAAAAATGGATAATTTGAATGCAGAAATAATGGAACACCTCGCCGAGGCCGCCCACAAGGTGTGGATGGACGGCAAACTACGCGATGGCTGGAAATACGGGCAGGTAACCGACAAACCCAAAAAGCTCCACAACTGCCTCGTCCCCTATAATCAGTTGAGCGATACAGACAAGGAGTCCGACCGGGACATGGTACGTGGGATACCAAAAATACTCGCAGCGGCGGGGTATAAGATGGTGAAGACAGAGGGTAAGTAATACTTTTAGCATTTTTAGAACAGAATTTCTCAGGAGGCTAATAAAATGGCAGAAAAAAATTCCAGGAAAAATGAGATGCAAGTGTTGGTTACCGGTGATGTTGTTATTGATCATCACATTTACAAGGGCAAACGGGATGCCCCTCATGTTAAGGAGACACCAGGAACAAAGCAAACACCTGGTACAGTGGTTATCGACTGCCGAGGCGGCGCAATATTGCTGTATGAGATTATCAACAAGGTTGCAGAGTACACGAAGAGTAGTATTAAGAAGGCTGACGCTGAGGCGGAAGAGGCAAAAAAGGCCAATAATATAGATGCTGAAAAGAAGGCACTGGAAAAGAAAGAGAACCTGGTTGAATACACTGTTCAGCCAGGTTTGAAAATAGATTCTAATCTAAATCTCTCCGCTGATCATCACTCTTACGCGGTATGGAATTCTTGTCTTAAGAAAGAAATCTCCAGGGAAAAGGAAGATACCGCCAAGGAATATGTCTGGCGTATGACGGAGCCAATGGGTTACGGGGGAAAAACGCCTACAAGCGATACCTGCCAAACCCTCCATCTGGATTCGGCAGGTATTGAGCCTGATATAATTGTCCTGGACGATGGGGCGCTCGGCTTTCGCTTTTGCACACACGAAAAAGCCTGGCCTGAAGTGATTCACAAAGGAAGCGATAATCTAAAATGGGTTGTCCTTAAGACATCCAGCCCTATCGTTCAGGGAGATTTGTGGCGGAAAGTATCTAAGACCTACAAAGAAAAACTAGTGGTTATTGTTTCGATAAACGATCTTCGTCGGGAGGAGGCCGGTATCACACGTGGGCTTTCCTGGGAGCGTACTGTTCAGGAATTGTTGTCGGAACTCACATTCAATGCAAGTATTCGCGATCTTTTAGAATGTAGGCACCTCATCATTAGCTTTGGGTCGGAGGGGTCGTTATGGATAAGCAATGCCGATGGCAATACGGATTATCATCTCATTTATGATCCTGCCTGCCTTGAAGGGGAATGGGGAGAAAAGTATCAGGGAATGGCCTTTGGTTATCTCTCGTGCTTCACCGCCGGCGTTGTGGATCAACTGGCAAGACCGGAGGGTAATACAGATATCGGCAAAGGAATTATGACCGGGCTGTCCGCGATGCGGCGGCTTCATCTTGAAGGTCATGGCAAGGTTGATGAAAACAAGCCTGAATTCCCTTTTGCTAAGGTGGCTGAGGCGATAAAAGCCCCTCCAGAGGGATATAGCAAGGCGAAGATTCCGCCGCCCCAGAAAACAACCAATCCATCTATAGATCGCTGGACTATTATGGAAGGAAGTCAAAACAAGAGTGGCGGCTATTCAAGGCCGCTTTATGGACTTGCTAGAAGAGTTGCACAATTCGGCACTAAGGCGCTCAGTGACATTCCTTATGCACGGTTTAAAGATCTTTTTACTGTGGACCGCAGTGAGATAGAAAGCCTTCGGGGAATCAGGAGTCTTATCAAGGACTATAAAGAAAAAGAGGAATTTTCACGCCCCCTTTCTATTGCTGTTTTTGGTCCCCCAGGCTCCGGCAAATCTTTCGGCATAAAACAGATTGCACGGGCAGTAATGGGAAAAGATGTTCCCGTCCTTGAATTCAACCTTTCCCAATTTACAGAACCGAACAATCTAATCGGCGCTTTCCATCAGATTCGAGATGAAGTACTGAAGGGTAAGATGCCCTTTGTCTTTTGGGATGAATTCGATTCAAAGGCAAATACGTGGCTACAATGCCTTTTGTCCCCTATGCAGGACGGTGCCTTCAGGGAAGGCCAAGTAGTTCATCCCATAGGAAAATGTGTCTTTGTATTTGCGGGAGGCACAAGCTACTCTATGGAGAACTTCATCCCACAAGATGAGAATAGTGATGATTTTAAGAATTTCAAAACACTCAAGGGTCCGGACTTTGTCAGTCGTCTAAGCGGCTATCTGAACGTGCTGGGGCCGAACAAACGCCAGAAATTTGACAAGAAGATCAAAGATTGGGTGGATGATGATACCCCTGAGGATATCTGCTTCCCGGTAAGGCGAGCCTTACTTCTGAGGGCGAACCTCAAACTAAAGGAAAACGAGCGTTTGTATATAGATAAAGGACTCTTGAATGCCTTTCTTGAAATCGACAAATACAAATACGGCGCTCGCACAATGGAGACTCTGGCATTGATCATGAAAGGAGTTAAGAAAACTGCTCTTCGAACTTCTGATCTTCCGTCTGCTGAACAGATGTTGATACATGTGAATTATGATGCGTTTGTGAAAATCATTAAGCGCGATCTAGCGTTCAAGTTGAATGCCGTGCTTCTAGCCCCGGCTGTTCATGAAGAATTCAGAAATCTCTGTAAAGAAAAAAAAGAAAAAAACCAATACGATGTCCCCTATGCCGATCTGCCGGAGAATATCAAACAAGACAATATCGCTGCTGCCACACGCATCCCTGATGTATTGAATAATGCGGACTTGCTGGTAGTTCCAAAGTCAGGCACTCGTAGTATGGCAGAGGAAGAAACAACTCGAATTATCAATGAAAAGCTTGATGTCATGGCGGAAGCAGAACACGACGGGTGGATGGAACAAAAATATATAGATGGGTGGGTTTACGGCGTGCAAAAAGACAAAGACGCAAAAACACACAATCTCCTGATACCATACAATACACTCCCTGACAGTGAAAAAGAAAAAGACAGGAATTCTGTACGAAATTATCTTAAGAAGGTGAAAATGGCGGGGTTTAAGATAATACAGAACAGATAGGCCATTTTGCTTATATTTGATCGTTCGGTAAGGTTGCAATGAGCGCAAATCCCAACTGATTATTGAATGCCACGAACGGTTGGTGTTGGGTTTCATTGCACTCAACACAGTAGTACGCACGGATAAGGGCGATATTGTGGGTGGTAGAAAAGAAGATATTTGAGTTGAGCTATAAGAAATATCAATAACCATTAGGAGAAAAACAATGTCTAAACCAGTGAGTATCGAGTTAATTAAGGCTGTCTACAAAAAAGACGTTGCGTCTGTTAGGAAATTACTTAAAGCCGGTGTAAATCCAACTATCAGAGACACGCTTGGACGATTGGCGCTTCATGCTGCCTGTGAGATAGGGGAATTGGAGATAGTTAAACTGCTTTCTGAAAAAACGGACATCAATGCTTTAAGTTATGGCAAACCAGCCCTTTCGTTTGCGGCGTCTAACGGACATCCGGAAATAGTAAAATATCTTCTATGCTCTGGCGCAAAACCTGATTTGCGGTCGGAAAACCACCCTCAATCAAACAGGGAATTTCATGAAGCCGGAACAACTCCTCTCCTTGAAATGTTTCTCAAAAAGGGACTAAGTGGTACGACAAAGAAATGGAGCAATAATGAAATTGCTTGCGCAAGGGCTTTGCTTGAAGCAGGTGCAAATCCACTTATGTCGAACGTCAATAATACTACCCCGCTCGCGCTGGCAAAGGATGAGCTGTACGAAATTTTGAAAGAATTCAAGAACAATGCATCCGTTGATTTAGTGGTGTCTTCTGATGACGCAACCGCACTGAATCATGGCTGGATCCAGTTCTTTTCAAGCCGCCTGCGTGCCACAGGACTTAACGTTATAGATTTTAGTGATAAACAGTTTGCTGCCTCAGACAATAGCGATACTAATCTTGAAAAATTGTCATTCATCACGAATTCCGCTCATAAATTTATTGAATTTAGTAAAGAGAAATTGGCATCTGATTCCAATAAGTTAATGATTGATCGTAACTCAATAGAGCATATAACAGATTTTGCTCCGGTTTCGAAAATATGGCGCCAAATCTATTCTTTTTTTGCGCTTTCAGAGCAATATTCTGACGTGTTGTTTGGTCTCAGGATTCTTGAGAAGGGAAACGACCTATTCATTAGCTATAAGAGCCATGATGCCGAAATCGCAAGGAATATTGCGGAGTCTTTGCAGTGTTATGGAATTAAGGTCTGGATTGCAGAATATTCAATTCTGCTGACTGGCAGAGGTGAGTTCCAGGAAATGATCAATAGGGGGATTGCCACTTCCAAAAAGGCAATTTGCCTGTCCAACGCAAGATATGCTGATTCGCCCTATTGCCAAATTGAAGCATTGATTTTGCTGGAACTGCTGGGCAATAGCAATGTGGTTGAAATACAGATACCGGCTGAGGATCACAAACTATCCACTCTCTTCCGAAATAGAACGATCTCGCAGGTGGTTTGGAACACAGATTCAGAGGTAACTTCATGGAGTAAGGTTTGTTCTTATCTCGGCATCGGCGATGTACCTTTGAATAGAACAATTACATCAACTAACGTACACAATAATTTAAAAACAATTACCATTCCGTATCGTAATATCAAGGTAACTATGGACTGTGGTGCTTGGGAGATAGAACCCGGCAGCTTAACAGCACGCGAAAATGATGTTACAACCGTCGCTGTTATGAGGTTCAGAAAAGATGATGATGTGTATATTGAAGGAAGGCTAACAGCCTTAGACCCTGATTGGTGCTATAATTACGATCTTGGTATTACGGAAAACCGGAATGCGCTTTTAGACGATGACCGGGATAGATATGAGATGATTCTACGCTACTTCAAGAAGTTTATTCGACCCGGAGGCAATACCTGGTTTGATGACTTTATATGCAAGGGAGTTCACCTGATTCATATTGAAAATGTCGCTTATCCCGGTATTACCTATTTCGTGGATAACACAGGTAATCGCGATTTATATTATTCTGATATTGTTGCTCATGACATGAATTACCGAGATTGGGACTTGTTGCGACATTATCCTATTATACTAAAACACCCTATGTCCCCAAAAAAAATTGAGTTCAGATTTAATTTTAAATTTCTTAACGAAGACATGAATCGTTGTTATGAAACATTGTTAAAATACGCCCATCTTGCCGATAGCCTGGTAAGATCAATTAAAATCGTGCAGGGTAAGGTTGAAAACAGGCCAAAACCAAATGACGCAATTGAGGAGCATTTTGTCGAACGGATTGTAGGTAGGTCCCTTGCCCTATTGGTATTGGTCTATAGGGCTTATGCTGAGATTTCCATTCAAAATGGAGAGTTGGAAAAAAATGTTTATCAAGGTTACGATGATGAAGTAAATACATGGGCGTCTAAAGAAGGATTGGAACAGTATTTTTCACGTAGAGAGAGAATTCTCTTGTGCGATAAGCTGGGAAGTTGGCTAAAAGGTGACACTGGATACGAACTTAGGCAATCCCGTGTGCACACTATGTTGTGGTATCTTGGACTTGCAAACAGACCTGTAGTAACCATAAATCCTGATAAGACTATTTATGAAACCGCGTTGTTTCTGAAGCCCGGCGCAAGACAAACGCTTATTCAGAACGCCTTGAAAGCCACGTATCCTTCCCTTTCCGATCAAAGGTCATTTGCGATTACATGTCTGCTCTATGCTACCAGGTTTAGAATCAGTTTTTCTGGCAGGCGTACCGGAATCTTATCTGACCCTAAGCGTGCTGCTATCGAAATGCTTGAAGGCCACGGTTGGAGTGGTCTCTTTGATGTTAATTCAATACGTTTTGCTGATGATGGAGACTTTTATATTCCGTTGGGAGGATGTTCTATAACACAACTACCACTTGAGGAATGGACGGCATTAGATGCTTGGGCGATCTGTGAAAATCAACTACTTGCTTGTGACCGTCTTGGTATTCCATCCCCCGGGATAGAGTTTCGATCACAATTTAACGGCTCCAATTTAAGCCGCCTTCTGCCAGATTATTATTCTAGTCATTCAGATATCTGGGGAAAGGATTGGAAGAACATTTACACGCCAGCCGAAAGGTCAGAGGAATACCCTGCATTAATTGCTCAGAAAATTAAAATGTCTCAAGACTTGGAGGATCTCAAAGGACATGAAAAAATCTGTAGACATCAAAATCTTCTTCCTAATTTATCAATCTGTCTCGATAAACAGTCTGTTATTTATAACTCAATGGGTAAGCCTGACGAAGCTAGAAAGTGTCTTGAGGAATCGATTGATATCACAATAAAGCTTTTTGAGGAAGCACTTGATATCGCAGTAAAGAACAATAGTCCGAAATATATAGTACTGAATCATTTCTGCCTAGCGCACCATTATCTCTTAAAGCAATTATTACCACAAGCCAAGAACCATATACAGGAGGGAAAAATAGCTGCAGAACATTTTGGATTATTTCCCGAAAAAGTTGTTCCTCATGTAATGATGAGTAGGATATCTAGTCTGATGGCACGTTATGGTATAGAGATTGATTTATCTTGTGAATATAACAAGATCAACAAGTCTTTTGAAAATGAAATTATGTCAACCCTTAACAAATTGGGCGGAAAAGTTACTTTGTCGAAATTAATAAACAGTTCAGAAGAACTAAAATATATACCCTATCAGATTATTAAAGAAATTATCAATGACCTTAAAGAAGAAGGGAAAATAACAACTTATTTTAGCTTGCTAAAGTTTGGCGAAATTGTAACTTCGTCAGAATTCCGGGGTCGCCATACGTAATTATTGTCTGGACGAAAACTACGGCGGGTTCAGGTTTATAACCTGAACCCTGATTCTGATAATATAAAAGATTCGTGCTTTCAATAATGCGCTCAAAAAAATAAAAGGTAGGGTTCATGTTGCAAACATAAACCCGCAATCAGGAACATCCCTGAGATTTTGAAAATAGCCGGTTATGAGATTTACCGGCTATGAATCAGGCGTTCGGCGACATTTTCCTGTTTATACGTAGGGCAAGGCTTCAGCCTTGCTCCTGGAACGTACAATTGGGTATAAACACACACGTATTCGCGCAAAACCCAACGATATTTTTTTTCTCGTTCCCCAAGCTCCAGCTTGGGAATGCCACTGCACTGGAATCGCCTGCTTCTTTTTAGCCGGAGGGATTTCTTGTTTCTGTTTCAAAGCGTGACTGTTATTACAACCCGTTTCACCGGTAAATATCGTGAAAAATTGGAAAAATCATGGTGACAAGCGGGGACGTTTGTCCTACCATGGATTCACCACACAGTAGCGCACGCGTCTCGCTTGCGCATACATTTTATGGTCGGTCAACCGTCCCCGGTTAGCAAATAACAAAACACCTTACCATGGAGGAATTATT
>CAYHFB010000170.1:0-7800 GCA_964355695.1 uncultured candidatus Brocadiaceae bacterium | reverse complement strand
CCCTAAAGGGTCGCCCTACAACGGCATTGAAATTCCTATACATTAAATTAGGCCTACGGCGACCGTATTTGTAGCGCAGGCGTCCCGCCTGCATTAAAAAAACAGCAGGCGGGACGCCTGCGCTACAAAAGACAAATTAGGCCTTCGACGACTGATTTGTGTTCACACGTAAGGACACGGGCACCGTGTCCCTACAACAGCTTTGAAATTCCAGTATTACTAAATTATATCTAAGACTGCGTTCATTTATGCGACTGAGACGGTTGCGTTACCGGTTTGAAATTCCCAATCACCCATTTAATATTCAATGAATTTTCGCGACCCCTTAATCCTGTTATTAATCGTTATCATACTGCCGCCGCTGGTCTATTTCTACTTTTATGCCAGAAAGAGCAGCCAGGTACCCTTCCCCTCCGTTGAAACGTTGAGGAGGCTTAAGCCCTCGTTTGCACAACGGTACCGTCATATACCGGCCATCATTAGGGTCATGTCTGTCGTACTGATTATCGTTGCCCTGGCGCGTCCCCAGTCTGGAAACGAACAAACAAAGGTGCTGACGGAAGGGATAGACATCGTTCTCACCGTGGACGTATCGGGGAGTATGCTGGCAGAAGATTTTGAGATTGGCGGCAAAAGATATAATCGGCTGTACGTTATTAAGCAGGTGGTAAAAGATTTTATTCAAAGGCGCAACAACGACCGCATCGGCCTGGTTGTTTTTGCCGGGTTGCCGTATACCCAGTGTCCCATGACGCTTGACTACGGGATGTTGCTCCAACTATTAGAAAGGATCGACATCGGGATGGTTGAGGATGGGACGGCCATCGGCTCCGCTATCGCCTCTTCCGTTGACAGGCTGCGAAACACAAAGGCAAAAAGCAAGGTGATTATCCTGCTGACGGATGGAAGAAACAACGCTGGAGAAATAGACCCCTTTACTTCTGCAGAGATGGCCAAGGCCTTTGGCATTAAAATTTATTCTATCGGGGCAGGTACAAAGGGACTGGCCCCATTTCCAGCGGTTGACCTGTTTGGCAATCGGGTGATGAAGCAGGTCAAGATTGATATTGATGACAACGCCCTTCAGGAGATTGCAAAAATTACGGATGGGAAATATTACCGGGCAACGGATACCAAATCACTTCTGGAGATATACGAACACATAGACAAACTTGAAAAAACCGAGGCGGAGGTGACACAATACACGGAATATACCGAATTGTTTCATTATTTCCTCCTCCCCGCCTTCGCACTGTTACTATGTGAGTTGGTTTTAAGAAAAACTAAATTCAGAAGGATTCCGTAATGTTTTTTGCGTAGGGCAAGGCTTCAGCCTTGCCTCTGGAACGTGCAATCGGTCATAAACATGCACGATTTATGCAAAACAAAATGATAACGCCAAGCGAAGGGCAAGCCTAAAGGTTCGCGCTACATGGTTAAAGGAAAACAAAATTCAGCATGAAATATGAAAATCTTTGCTATCTCTATTTGCTGCCTGCCGTCCCGCTGTTAATTCTCGGATACTTTCTTGTCTTCCGAAAAAAGGCAGCCGATTTAAACACATTTGCAAACAGCAAATTACTGCAAAAAATAGGCCTTTCACTGAATCAGAGGATGTTATGGTTCAAGGCAGTATTGATGCTTGTGGGTGTGCTTTTGCTGATCTGGACGCTCATGGGGCCGAAGTGGGGGTATCATTGGGAAGAGGTGGAAAAGAAGGGAATCGACGTTGTCATTGCCGTTGACACATCAAGGAGTATGCTGGCGGACGACGTTAAACCGAATCGTTTACAAGCAGCCAAGAGGGAGATTGAGGATTTGCTCAACGTGCTGGAGGGCGACCGCGTTGCTCTGGTTGCCTTTGCCGGCGCGGCCTTTACCTATTGCCCTTTAACGTCAGACTACGGGGCATTTCGGCTCTTCCTGAATGACCTGAGTACCAATCTCATTCCACTGGGCGGCACTTCCCTGTCGGAGGCGATACGGAAAAGCATCGTATCCTTTGATATAAAAGCAAAGAACCATAAGGTGATCATCTTAATTACCGATGGAGAAAATCACGAAGACGACCCCATCCAGGCGGCCACAAAGGCAAAGGAAAGCGGCATTGTTATCTATACCGTAGGCATAGGAAAAAAGGATGGCTCATACATCAAAGTCACCGACGAGAGCGGACGGGAAACGTTCCTGAAGGACAGACAGGGGCAGGTGGTGAAGTCGAGACTGGACGAGATTACATTAAACAAGATTGCACTGGAGACGGGCGGACTCTATACCCCTTCTTATGGGACGAAGTGGGGCTTGGAAAAGATTTACAAGGGCAGCATCGCCAAGATAGAGGACACCACCTACAAAACCCAACGGGTAAAACGATACACCGACCGCTTTCAGATACCCCTTTTTGTTGCGCTCCTGTTCATCGTAGCAGAGGTCTTCTTTCCTGAGTTCCGAAAAAGTAGGGCAAGGCTTTAGCCTTGCCTCTGGAACAGGGTGAATACGATCATGGCACCGGTTCCCCCCCCTTTCGCCTCGTTCCCAGGCTCTAGCCTTGTAACGGGATTGTAACAAAAGCTCTGCTTTAAGTCATAAAAAACATCTTCTGGGAAAAAGCAAAGTAAATGCTTCTGGCGCAGGCGTATTCCCAGGCGGGAGCTTTGGAACGAGAAAAAAGATGGCAAAAGATAAACAAACAGAACAACAACCACAATACGATTCACCGTGGAAACAAGCAATCGAAGGATACTTTCCTGACTTTATGAGATTCTTTTTCTCTGATATTCATAAAGAAATTGATTGGAATAATGAGCCTGTATTCATGGACAATGCCCTGGAGAAGATTACCAGGGACGCTGAGATTGGAAGTCGGTACGCGGACAAGCTGGTCAAGGTTTGGCTAAAAACCGGGGAATTGGCTTGGGTACTCATTCATATTGAAGTCCAGGCGTCGCGAGAAACTAATTTTTCTGAAAGGATTTACGTTTATCGACACCGGATTTGGGAAAAGCACAAAGTCGATGTTGCAAGCCTGGTCATTTTGTGCGACGACGAACAAAACTACAGGCCCAACAAGTATAAAAAGGAACTTTGGGGTTGCAAGCTGAGTTTTACCTTTCCGATTGTCAAGCTATTGGATTTTGCAGAAAATTGGACTAAACTGGAGAAGGACAACAACCCGTTTGCGATTGTTGTCATGGCACAACTAAAGGCCAAAGAAATAAAGGATGGCCAACAACGCAAATACTGGAAATCCCGTTTGACCCGGATGCTGTATGAACGAGGCTATGAGAAACAGGATATTATAGAACTGTACTGTTTTATCGATTGGCTGTTGGTTTTACCGGAAGCTTTAGAAGAAGAATTTCTCCGGGAACTGGATGGGTTTGAAAAGGAGAAGACTATGAAATATGTATCGAGCATTGAGCGGTTAGGGTTCAAAAAAGGTAAGCAACAAGGTAAGCAACAAGGTATGCAACAAGGTATGCAACAAGGTATGCAGCAAGGAGAATCAACGATGCTGTTTCGGCTGCTGGAAAGAAAATTCGGCAAAGTTAGCGAAGTGGTAAAACAAAAAATTGAAGCAGCAGATAGCGATACGCTTCTGGAATGGGGCGAAAAAATATTAAGCGCCTCCACCCTGGATGGTGTTTTTCATTGAGCTGTGCGAGTTTGTTCCCCGCCAATGTCTTGTTTGTGTAGAATTCAAGATGGAAATCGGTAAAATTATTATGTTAACCGGGGGCGGTTGACATACTTATACAAAATGAATATCCTATATAACCAAATTATCGGAGGTGTGCGTGCATGTTAGAAAAGGTCATTCTTGTCGTATGTGATGGATTAGGAGATCGTCCGATTAAAGACCTCGGTGGGCTAACGCCTCTGGAAGCAGCAAATACGCCGAACCTGGACAGTCTGGCCGCAGAATCAGAATGCGGTATGATGCACAGCCTGGGGCGTGGTTTTGTGCCGGGCAGTGACGTGTCACATCTCAACATCCTGGGTTATGATTATGAAAAGTATTATTCCGGACGCGGTACCATTGAAGCGGCCGGTGTGGGACTCCAACTGTCCGAAGGAGACGTGGCGCTACGCGGCAACTTTGGAACCATAAACGACCAACTCATTATTACCGACCGCAGGGCGGGCAGGATTAACAACGTCAAGGCGCTAACCGAGGCATTAGATGGGATGGTAATTGACGGGGTAACATTTATCGTTAAGCCTGGCACCGCACATCGCGCAGCGGTCTTGATGCGCGGGAAAGGCCTGTCGAATGCAATCGCTGACGCCGACCCGCACAAGGGCGACGTCCCGATACGCGACGTCACCCCCATAGACAACACCGCCGAGGCAAGTTTCACCGCAACGGTATTAAACAAATTCCTGAAGAAATCGTATGAAATACTGAAGGAGCATCCCCTTAACCTTGAACGGCAACGCAACGGAGAGATGCCGGCAAACTATCTCCTGGTTCGTGGCGCGGGTAAATATAGCAAAGTGCCAGGCTTCAAGGAACGTTTTGGCTTTTCCGGGTGTTGTATCGCGGGCGGTGGTCTCTATAAAGGCGTGGCTTCCTTTTTAGGCATGGCGGTTTTGGACGTCCCGGGCGCTACCGGCCTGCCCGACACGAACATTGATGAGAAGTTCCGCACGGCGATCAAAAGCCTTGCTACGTACGATTTTATTTTCGTCCATGTAAAAGCGGCTGATTCGTTGGCCGAGGATGGAAATTTTAAAGGGAAACGGGACTTCATTGAGAAAATAGATAAAGCAGCCGGCCTTTTTAAAGAACTGTCAAAAGACGTACTGCTGATAATTACCGCCGATCATTCAACGACATCTGAACTAAAAAGCCACTCAGGCGACCCAGTTCCTATTTTATTTCGCGGCCATGGGGTTCGGGTGGATAACGTGACGGCCTACAACGAGCGGGCATGCACGGCGGGCGGGCTTGGTTTTATTACCGGAAAAGACGTTATACCTCAAGTACAAAATCTCTTTGGCACCTTACATTTGACGGGGGCTTAATTTTCGTTCAGGCATGACAAGCATCCCCGCTTGTCATAACAAAATCCCTTTTACATTGTTACGGTTTTTATTCGTGTAATCCGTGTGGCGTAACCATACCGCACCTGATCAAATATGCAAATACGACTAAACAAAATGGCTTGGATAAAAGGGCTGTTGATATATGGCGGTATAACCGTATGCCTTGCGGTGACGGCTATCCTTGTCATTATCCCTGCGTACGTCTCTGAAGATTTTGTGAAAGAAAAGCTTGCCGGGGAGTTGGAAAGAAGGAACTACCACGTAACCAGGCTGGAGGGTTTTTCCTTCCACTGGCCAGGCAACATTCATATTTCCAGCCTTGTTGTTCAGAATCTGGGCCGCCCTGCGGATGACCCGATACAACTTGAAAACGTATCGATATCCGTAAAGACCTTGCCCTTACTATTTAAAAATTTTGTTGCAAATAATATTTCCATACGTAAGATTAATTATGAAAATCAGTTATTAATTCAAGACCTTGTTACCGGCAAATTTTCGTTTCAAAAGAACGTCCTCTTTATACAGGCGCAATTCCTTTTGAATGAAGGAACTGCCGGTATCGAGGGAACGGTTGACGTCAGCCAGGGGTCACCCATCTTCGATCTCTCGCTTACGGCGAGCGACGTCCACATTACCCAGGACGTCCCTTTTCTTAGCCTTGCAGTAAAGGACGGAGAACTGGCGGGATTGCTTAGCCTTAGCGGTTCCATACGGGGAAGCGGCGCAGGCAAAGAAATGCTTAACAATACCCTGGTTGCCAACCTGGCGCTGACCGTAAAAGATGGTTACGTGAAGGGCAACAAGTTGCTTTCTTCACTCTTAGATATCGTAGGAACAAAGAAAACCTACACGTTCGACTTGATAGAGGCCTTAATTGAGGTTAAAGACGGCAAGATTAACACCCCAAAAGTCACCATGAGCGGGCAGATGATGAGCCTTACCGGTTCCGGCACGGCAACATTCGACGGCACCATCTCGTATGACGCAAAGATTCGTTTTAATAAAGAATATCTCAGCAAAGATATGGAGAAAATTTCAAATTTTGTCTTGTCAAACAATGAATTACCGGTAGAAATACGGGGGACGGCAAAATCACCAAAGATTGCCGTTGTACTCTATAAAGACAATCTGGAACAACTTATCAAAGGACTGATAAGTGACTTTACGAAGAATTCAAAAAAAAAGGCTAAAAAATAAAGGGGAAACGCCATGAACTGGATTGACTATATAATCTTTACCATGTTGTTCTTTGCGGCACTCTTTGGGCTTGGCAGCGGGCCGATCATTCAGGTGCTGAGGATAATCGGTCTCTTCTTTTCATTCTTTTCGGCCATCATCTTCTACGAAACGTTAGGCAAGGTACTGCAGGGTACCTTTACCATCATGACCTCCTATTTGGTAGGTTATTTCATCATTTTCTCTGTCTCCTGTGTCATTACCTACATCATAATCGACGTAATACGAAGGCTGTTGGGAGAAATGACCGTTGGAGTGGGACTCCGGCTGCTTGGCGGTATATTGGGAGTTTTAAAGGGGCTTGCTTTTTGCGGCGCGATTATTGTGGGCCTTTCATCATTCGCATCAGTTACCGTCCAGATGGTCACGAACACGTCAAAGACGGCGCCGCAGATCGGTAAGGGTATGCTAACCATTGCCTCCGTAATACCACAAGATATTTTAGCGAAAATAAGGGAATCCGAAGAGGAAACCATGTTGCCTATAGATGGAAGGCCAAAGAAATCAGCAGGAAAGAAAGATAAAAAACCGGCCAAACCCGACAAGACGCGTAATAAAACCATTGAGGAATCTGAAGAAAACATTGTTCCACCACAGGAGTAAAGGTAAATGCGCTATGTTTAACAAAGAAAAAAAAGATTGCGGAATACGATTTTTCGCCGTTTTGCTGCTCGGATGGCTATCGCTTGGATGGATAGACCCGACGGCAGATAAAATAAGGGACGGAAACCAATCGTACCGGAACGGAAAGTACGATGAAGCCTACGGTAAATATGCCGGGATACAGGAGAGTGCACCGGGACTCCCCCAGGTGGATTTTAACATGGCCGACGCCCTTTACAAAAAGGGTAAATTTGACGAAGCGGCGCGGTTATTCCAGAAGGTCGCCGGGTCGGACAACACGGAGTTGCAGGCAAAATCCAGCTACAACGTCGGCAACACGATGTATAAGCAGGGGAAGATGAAAGAGTCTCTGGAGTGGTACAAAAAAGCACTGGACGCCATTGAAGAGACGCCTTCGACACTCAACAACGATTTCGCGGCGCTGAGAAACGACGTCAAATATAACTACGAGTACGTTGATAAAAAAATGAAGGAAATGGAACAAAAAAAGCAAGACAAGGATCAAAACGAGCAAAAAGAGGACGATAAGCAAAAGAAAGAAGATAAACAATCAGGGAAAAACGACAAGGATAACCAGAAAGACAAGGAACCACAGAAGGAAAACGACCCCGAAAAGAAAGAAGACCAACAGCAGCAGCAGCAGCAACAACAACAACAAAAAGAAGAGGACAAAAAGGAGCAAAACCAACGCCCTGAAAAAGACAAACAAAAAGAGCAGACCGGTAAACAACAGCAGCAACTACCGCAAAACCCGGATCAAAAGCAAATGACGAAAGAGGCTGCCGAGCAGTTACTGGACGCAATAAACCAGTCGGAAAAAGAGGCCAGAAACATAAAAAAAGAAGAACAAAAACGACAACACCGGTCGGTTGAAAAGGATTGGTGATTTAG
>CAYHFB010000169.1:0-7827 GCA_964355695.1 uncultured candidatus Brocadiaceae bacterium | reverse complement strand
GGTATTACATTGACTTCCGCAGCAGATATACCCTTCCTGATGCCAGATCGGAGCAGGTGCGCATGTTTGTCCAAAAGTTGCAGGAAAAAGGGAAAACCTCTGAACAACAGAATCAAGCTGCGCAGGCGTTGTCACTCTTCTTTGAATCGCAGACTGAATCTACTTCGCCACATTGCAATGCTAAACCCATCCCCACCCTGACCCGCCCCTTGAAAGGGAAGAAAATTATAAGTTCCTCCCCATTGAAGGAGGTGGTGTTTCCCGTAAGGGACGGGGCAAAAGAGGAAGGGACAGCACAAAGGAGCGGAAGGCGTTTCAATGAACGGCGATGCCTGGAAAAGTCAGGATCGCCTGACTGGGATAAGATAATAGATGACCTTGCTACGGAGATCAAGACGAGAAATTACTCCCGGAAAACACTCAAGGCTTATGCAGACTGGAGTCGCAAGTTTCAGCGCTACCTGAAAAACAAGCCTACCGAATCACTAGCATCGGCTGACGTGAAGGCATATCTCACCGACCTTGCAGTGAACTGCAAGCTTGCCGCATCAACCCAGAACCAGGCGTTCAATGCTTTATTGTTTTTATACAGGAACATCTTGAAGCAGGATTTTAGTATCCACAAAGACATTCCGCGCGCCAAGAAATCGAGCTGCATTCCCGTTGTTCTTTCTCGTAAGGAGATTAACGCGGTGCTTGCGCGTCTTAAGCATCCTTACAATCTTGCGGTCAGGGTGCTGTATGGTTGCGGCCTTCGTCTCTTTGAATGTGTGAACCTGCGGGTGAAAGATTTTAACTTCGATGCCGGGATACTCACCGTCCGTGGAAAGGGCAATAAAAGCCGTACCGTACCTATTCCTCAAAAAATTGTTCCGGAACTGACCGCCCAGCTTGAGACAGTAAAAAAACTCCATGATGAGGATATCGCATCGGGCTACTCTGGAGTGTTCCTGGAAGATGAACTTGAAAAGAAATATCCGAGGGCCGCGAAGGAGCTTACCTGGCAGTGGTTTTTCCCGCAGTCGTCATTGACCCTCACAGCGGTTACTAATGAGCGCAGGCGATATCATCTGCATGAGAAAAATATCCAGGAAGCACTTTACGAAGCCGTCCGCTTGGCTAAACTCACGAAGCCGGTCACCAGTCACACCTTCCGCCACTCCTTTGCCACCCACCTGTTGCAGGCAAATTACGACATCCGCACCATTCAGGAGCTTCTCGGTCACAGCAACGTGAAGACGACGATGATATACACCCACTGCGTGCCGAGCAGGACGGTGAAGGAGGTAAAGAGCCCGTTGGATTTCTAATCACTTTCCACTATTAATCTTCTTGCATTCGTCCCCCTTCTGCCAGGTAATCACAAAGGGGTAATGATAAAAACGGTACGTTAAAAGAGCACAGAATTAAAAAACTTGAAGAAATGGGCTTTGATTGGAGACCGATTCCTTGCAAACGAGACTATAGCCATTCTGTTATGATACCCCCACCATAAAAATGGTCCTCGCTCAGACGGGGACTGCATGGGAGCAGGTACCTAACGACGGAACGTGATTCCTACGGTCACGAACATACCCCACCTTGCCGCCTTCAATAAATACCCATGATAACAAAGTAGGCCATTAACCCCGGACGGAATCAATGGCCTGTCGTTATCAAGGATTCGTGTTGTATTCGTATCCAGGATGCATTCATATTACTTTTTTCGTTGATTAAATCAATAAAAATAAGTAATATGAACCTGCTTTGTTTCACTCCAATGATTTACGGTAGTCAAAATGTAGTCAACTCCATCGGAATGGACATGAATCAGCAGGAATCGAAGTGGTGTAACAACTTATTTTGTCGTTTTGTATTACCGTCATAAAAGACACGCTTCCAGCCGCGTATAAAAAATTGCCAAAAACACAAAAATATCATTCGTAATGATGAGGTTGTCGGTTCGACTCCGATCGCTGGCTTTTATTTTTGGCAACAATTCACCCGGTATTCCCAAAAGCCGGAAGTCCAATCCCCTCGCCCCCTTTCTCATTCAGTTAAACGGCATATACTAAGGAATACAAGCCCTGTCCCTCATAAATGGGGGGCTGTTTTCCCACCATTGCGGGTACAAAGCGAACAGAGGGTATTCTTTACGGGTATCTTTCGAGAAAATTTTTATCATTAACGAAGAATGACTTGCGATTGCTGACAATCTTTTCCGACGTGTTCGGGTTAGGATAAATTATGGTTATTAACAAAAAGAAGGTGTTTGTTCTTGGACTTGACTGTGTTCCCCCCGAGCTTCTTTTTGATCGGTGGCTGGATCATTTGCCCAATATAAAAAAATTGATTTCCAGGGGTGTCTACGGCGATATGAAGAGCACCATTCCGGCAATTACCTGCCCGGCATGGATGTCTATGATGACGAGCGCCAGCCCCGGTAAGTTAGGGTTGTACGGGTTCAGGAACCGGTCGAATTACGAATATGATGGGCTGGCGTTTGCTACCTCAAGGGCGGTTCATGTTGAAGCCGTGTGGGACGTTTTGTCAAAGATTGGAAAAAAGGTCGTGGTGATAGGCGTTCCTATGACCTATCCGCCCAAGCCGGTTAACGGATGCATGGTAACCTGTTTTATGACGCCTGACACCAAATGTGAGTACACCTACCCCGCCGAGTTGAAGGCCGAGGTGGAAAATGTTACCAACGGCTATATCCTTGATGTTAACGACTTTAGAAATGACAACAAAGACCCGATCCTCCAGTCAATATATGATATGACCGAAAAACGGTTCAAGCTCACAAGGCACTTTATTCGAAACAAAGAGTGGGATTTCTTTATGATGGTGGAAATGGGGCCGGACAGGATGCACCACGCCTTCTGGAAATACTTTGATGAAGAACACCCCAAGTTCGCGCCGGGATCAAAATACCAGGACGCCATCTTTAATTACTACAAATATCTCGATAAGGAAATCGGTGAAACCTTTGCCCTCCTGGATGACGATACCATGACCATTATCGTATCCGACCACGGCGCTAAAAAGATGGTGGGTGGGATATGCATCAATGAGTGGCTTATCCAGAATGGCTACCTGAAGCTGGTGGAATACCCGTCTACCAGCATTCCATTCAATAAACTGATTGTCGATTGGGAACACACCATGGCCTGGGGTGAAGGCGGTTACTATGGACGTTTGTTTATGAACGTAAAAGGCCGTGAGCCAAAAGGAGTCATAGCAAAACAGAATTACGAGAACGTCAGGAACGAGCTTATAAAAAAATTAGAAGACCTGCGGGACCAGAACGGCAAAAACATCAACACCAAGGCTTACCGTCCGGAGGATATTTACTCGGAATGCAACGGGATACCGCCTGATTTGATTGTGTACTACGGAGACCTCTCCTGGCGGTCTATCGGCAGCGTGGGGAACAAAAAGATATGGGCCGACGAGAACGACACGGGTCCCGACGACGCCAATCACGCCCAATACGGTATTTTTATGGTTAATGACAGCATGGATCACCGCCAGGATAGACGCAGCGGGGTTACCATATACGACGTTGCTCCGACCGTGTTGAACTATATGGGCGTTAAAATACCGGGGAGCATGGAAGGCAAGATTATTGTGTGAGAAAGGGATAGTGGTTTATTGGGTGCATTCCCACTTTCTTGTAAATATGCATTTTGTCCCGTAGAGACAGATGGAAATAGCCCACCGAATTTCTAGTCCTGTAGGGACGGCTGACAGCTTTGGCGTTTTTAGCCGACCTTGCCAGGACAAGGTGTTTACAAGGATTTGGGAATGCGCCCGGTTTATTCGTAAATAACCAATTGAAGTTATACCTTAGATAGCTTCTCATCAATGTTGCATCTCCTTGCGATTTCCAGGGCAATCTCCTTGAAGTTTTTTCGCGCATCCCCGGTGGCCTTTATGTGCGCGCCGATAGCGCCATCGGCGGGTGTGAGGTGGAATATGGGCTTATGGGCTTCCTGTGCCATGGACGTCAGGCTTCTATAGTGCTTTACCAGGCCTAAACAATGTGTGCCTCTTCCCCGCTGCCCTGTGATTGCTTCTCGCTCCACCATTTCCGTTGAGTATACGGAGGGTATTCTTTCCGCCCATCTGTCGTATGCTTTGGCTGGCCTGTCAAGCCTTACGGCGTGTTGCATTACTACGTACCCGATGGGTTCTATTTTCCCTTCTGGAAGTATCAACTTTTTTGCGGGACATCGTTTCCGGCGCTCTGACCACTCTTGCCGCCATGCGATCACGGACGGTCCGAGATTTTTAAGTCCCTGGAGCGAAAAAAGGTCAGGGGCGAGTGGGACGACAAGGAAATCTGCCGCTACAAGCGCTGCGCGATTGATAGCGCCAAGATTTGGACCAAGGTCCATGAGGACTACGTCTGCCTGAACTGCTCCTGCGCCACGTTGCAGCATGCGCCAAAAGGCTGATATCACACGAAATGCCCGTTCTTTGCCATCCTGGCACAGCGGCCATTGCGAAGAGAGTTCGTCCTCAAATTGGGCAAGGGCAATGTCTCCAACCAGGAGGGAGAGGTAGTCATTTATTGGTTCAACGTGCGGTTTTTCTGAAATGTCTCCAACTCCCCGAAGAAGCGGTTCGATGCAGCCATAAACGGTTTTCGAGTGGGTATCGGCCGGCCACAACTCTTCAAGCCTGTCTTCGTCGAGAAAGGCAGCGGTCAAGTTTGCCTGTGGGTCAAGGTCTGCCGCCAATACGGTTAATCCCATTTCTGAGTACATCCATGAAAGGTGATACACAAGGGAGGTCTTTCCTACCCCGCCTTTATTATTAAAAAAAGCAATAACAGGGGTACTCATGCTTTTCTCCTTACAATGACAAGCACATGCGATGGTTCTACGGTAAATTCGGGCGCCGGGTTGTTGTTTTTCATAAGTTCCGCACGGGCAATCTGTATACCTAACCCAAAACGCTGAATGTACCCAAGCGTCCTCATTGCCTCTGCAAGATGGGGGTTTCTATAGTCGGTGACGCCGGGGTTGCCGAAGTTTTCCCGAGACACCTGTCCAAAAGGACCGCCCGGACTGTGAATTTCTATGCGGTTAGAAAACCAATAGATACGGACAGGGGCATTTGTGCCGTCATAATTTCGATGTAACACTGCATTTCGGGTAAGCTGCTGAAGCGCCGGCAAAGGGTACTCTGGCCGCTTTACCTCCGTCGTTCCTCCTGTAATGTCGAGCGCCACTGAATTGTGCGCTTCCAACACCTCATCAAGCCGGCGGAGCAATTCCCCAAGCGGCCCATCAATCTCTTTCTGGTCACGAATGGGGTCCATTAGTTCTGTTCCATCAATACGCAAAAACTGAATGTAAGCGCCCGGTATATAACGTAAAGGGTCTTTTCCTATAACCATGACGCCGAGTACGGCTGGTTGTCCTTTTTGATCAATGAATCGCAATGCGCAGAGTTGCTCCTCAAGAGACCGCTTATTTTGTTCAAGGATATCCGGCGCAACCGCCAGAGGCAGGTATTCCCGCTGAAAGACGTCGAGGTCGAGGTCGTTGATTGTTGCAGAGGGTAAAGGTTTTAGGTCAAAGGGAAGGTCGCTTGCCCGTCTGCGCTCGGCAAGACGGCGTTCTTCTTCCGCGCCGGCAATTGCCCGGCGCGGTCCCACCCGTATCCAAACCCTGCCCCTGAATCGTACTGGAGGCGCAAATGAAGGTTGCACGGTAACGACGGCTACCTCACCGTTGCCGGTAACACGCTTTTCTACCGACATAGAAGGCAAGGGTTGGATATGTCCATCATCACGCATGTCTGCGAGTTTTCGCAGTAATTCGTCGGTAATGGGTAGCCCCGTACACGCGCCTTTATCATTGGCGCCTATAACAATAACACCTGGTTTGCCATGTCCCGGCAAGTCATTGGCAAATGCGCATATTGCCTCACGGATACGGTCAGGTTCAGAAAGAGATGACTTTCTCTCCACGCGGTCAGATTCTGTGTCTTTCAGTAAGCGCTCAAGCTCGATATCATTTATGTTTTCAGATTTCACGCAAAAACCCTTTTGTTGCTTGATTTGCAAGGCAACCGTAAAAAAATTTGGAACCACGGATTTCCACACAAGGACACAATGGAAACGGTAAAAAGCAGAAAGTTTCTTTTCACTTCTCCAATGATACTACCCTTACCGACGTTATTTATCAAATTATTTTTTCGGCTGCACCTTTGTTTCGGGAAGTCTATTTGCATTTAATACCGCAAACCGCACAAGGATGTTACTTATTCTGGTTGTACAACCTTTGTAAAATTGCTAAGATAATGATTTCTCATATCTCGTGAGGTGTCCGGTTCGGCAATAAGGGGGAGATAATGTATTCCATGCAAGGAAAGCTTGTTGTAATAACAGGTATTGATGGCAGCGGGAAGACGGTACAGACACAGTTGCTCTACGAACGGCTGCTCAAAGAGGGGCGACCCGTTGTCGTCGTTGATTTTCCCCAATACGGCAAGACCTTTTTTGCGGACATGGTCACGAAGTATCTGCGGGGCGAATTTGGCCTGGCAGATTCGGTTAACCCCTATCTGGCGTCGCTTCTTTATGCAGGCGACCGGTGGGAGGTTAAGGAGCGGATTTCCGCATGGCTGGCAGAGGGTAAGTTTATCATTTCAAATCGCTATGTATGTGATAACATGGCGCATCAGGGCGGCAAGTTTAACTCTGCCGCAGAAAAAGAGGCGTTTTTCCAGTGGCTGGATACCCTCGAACACAAAATATTTGCCATCCCGCGGTCAACGCTGAATATCTTGTTGTACGTCCCCGCTGAAATGGCGTATCTGCTTGTCGAAAAAAAGGGACAGCGCGATTATCTGGCGGGAGAAAAAAAGGATATCCACGAAAAGGATATAAACCATCTACGGTGCGCCCAGCAGACCTTTTTAGAACTCGCTAAAGGGAAAAAAGACTGGGTAATCATCGATTGCACAAAAGACGGCGTCATGCTGACGGAAAAGACGGTTGCAGATATGGTGTGGCGCGTGGTTGAGGCGCTGTAGGGGCGGGATATCATTATGAAAGGTTTGTAACTACTTAGGCCTGTCTGTCGCAAAGTCGCAAAGCTTTGTGTGATTATTTTTCTTATTGTTGGTTGCGGCTGTGCTATGGAATAGACGTGAGACTTTAATAAAAAACATTTGACAGGCTAAATTGTTTTTGATGTTATGACGCATGGTTTCTGGGCGTCTAATTACATTGTGGAGGTAGGTAAGTGGTACCATTTTTGCCAAGCCAATACACCTTAATATTGTTTTTGGTTTTACGGCTTTAGATAATTTTCAAAAACGCCTTTTCACTGATTTTTCGGGGGAAAAGGCGTTTTTTTATTTTTTACCCATATTCTTTGATCAATTGTTTATGCTGCCCGTGTAGAGACGTATTGCATGCGTCTCTCTTCCCTGTACACCATTTATTGCACTACACAAGTCACTACTCTGTACACCATGAATTGCATTACACAAGACGCGTGCAATGCGTCTCTACCAAAGTTGTGAAAAATGACGTAACAACGGGATCGTGTGATCCGGTATTTTTAGATTTTTTTTGTAAATAAGGAGCGTTTTATGATGCGAAGCAGAATAAGCTGTTTTAAAAAGCGTCTTGTTTTTGTGTGGGTGGTTCCCCTGCTTTTCCTAGGGATGTGTCAAACGTATGTTATTGGAGGCGTAGCCAAAGTAGAGAAGACCGGCCAGATTACTTCTTATTCAAATACCGGCGGGGAAGACGGGGATTTGAAGAAAGGCGTCGCATGGCCAAACCCACGCTTCACGGATAAGGGTAACGGCACCGTAACGGAC
>CAYHFB010000168.1:6293-7879 GCA_964355695.1 uncultured candidatus Brocadiaceae bacterium | reverse complement strand
TCAACATGAACTGGTCGGGTTGAAAGAACTTGAGGCCAGCCCCAATCCAAGGATTAATTGCTTTTATTGCAAGGACGACGTATCCATGGTGGCCTATCTTTACCCGACGGAAAAAGGATGGGACAAGCATACCCTGGATACAATAAAAGACGCCGTCGGGGCAATGGGTTCCCACTGGATTCTCACGGGTAATTCAATCCTTTTTGACGAAATAAAATCGTCCGTCATATCGGGGAGCGTCATGGCAACCATCGTGACGTTACTGCTGAACCTGGTAATCATTTACTGGTATTTTAAAAAACCGCTTTACGTTATTCTGGTTATGCTGCCGGTAACCCTTGGGTTTTTGATGACCCTTGGCGTGATGGGCTATGCGAATGCGTCTTTTAATTTTATCAACGTCGGCACCGTTGCATTGATTTTTGGGCTGGGCGTTGACTACGGGATATACATAATGCAGGCGTACATCCGGGAGGAGAAAAAGGATATCGGCAATGCGCTTCGCGTCAGCGGGAAAAACATCATGATGGGCGCCGCCACAACCGTCGCCGGTTGCGGGAGCCTGGTAACGGCTCAATTTATCGGCATTGCCACGGTAGGCCTCGTCCTCACCATCGGAGCAATCGCGTGTGTGCTGATTGCCCTGTTTATCATTCCGGCTTTTTTGTGTTTGAAAAGTGACGTTTTATAAAATGGCTTTTTAATCCCGAACGGATGGCATTATTATAGCACAGTGGTATAGAATCATTCTTTACCCCACAGGCGTGACCTATTTCCGCTTTCCATTCAAAACAAAAACAAATATCCCACTCCGGTTGTTCGGTATCACGGCTTACCCTTCTCCGTCCCTCGCCTTTGTTCTTTAAGCCGCGCCTGGAGTTTTTGTAAGTTGTCTCTTACGGTTTTTGTGTTCGGGTGGTCTTTGCCTAGGGCTTTTTCCCAAATCGCTAAACTGCGGTTGAGCAAGGGTTCCGCCTGTTCGTACTTGCCTTGTGCATAATAAAGCCCTGCCAAATTGTTTAAGCTGGCGGCAACGCCTGGGTGGTCTTTGCCTAGGGTTTTTTCCCAAATCGCTAAACTGCGGCTGTACAAGGGTTCCGCTTGTTCGTACTTGTCTTGTGCATAATAAAGCAAAGCCAAACTGTTTAAGCTGCTGGCAACGTCTGGGTGGTCTTTGCCTAGCGTTTTTCCATAAATCGCTAAACTGCGGCGGTACAAGGGTTCCGCTTGTTCGTGCTTGCCTTGTGCCCGATAAAGCTCTGCCAAATTGTTTAGGCAGGTGGCAACGTTTGGGTGGTCTTTGCCTAGGGCTTTTTCACAAATCGCTAAACTGCGGCTGTACAAGGGTTCCGCTTGTTCGTACTTGCCAGCATGGTATAAAGCTTGCCCAGCCATATTTAAGTAATCAGCCAGTTCCTTGCTAAAGGTATCGGGTATCAGGCTTGCGGCCTCCTGGTAATACCCTGCCGCTTTTAGATAATGGATTTGAGTCATTTGTATGTCGCCATTTTGCGCGGCAGCGGCAGCGGCAGCAAACAAACGTTTGCTAGCGGTTTCCTGTAACGTTTTTGCGGCTTCCAAATCGG
>CAYHFB010000168.1:0-6193 GCA_964355695.1 uncultured candidatus Brocadiaceae bacterium | reverse complement strand
GCAAACAAACGTTTGCTAGCGGTTTCCTGTAACGTTTTTGCGGCTTCCAAATCGGTGTTTTTCGCGTCATTTATCAGCCTTTCCACCTCGTCAAACTGCCCTTGCTCCAGGGCGCATTTGGCTTGTTGTAAAAAGGACTTAACGGCGGGGTCGTCGGCTTGCAATGCGGATAGTTGTTTGAGGTTGTTTAAATACCGCCCGGCAATGGTGCGCAGGGCGTGGTCGTAGTCTTCAGGTTTAACATTGCCTTCTTGAAGGATTTTGAAAAAGTTTTGCAAGGCGGCTTGGGTTACGCCGAGTTCTTTCGCAAGGGAGATGGTTTGCTGAACAACATGGTTGTGTGGTTTTTTTGCCGGTCCAAATAGAAGTTTTATGAAGTCAATAATTTTAGTTAAGGCGTCTGTTAATACACCCAAACCAACAATAGCGGCTATTACTAAAGAAACAATGACATATTTGTTTTTTAACGAGTGTATTATTTGATCAACTACTTCATCGGTGTTTGGCGTCATAATATTCTCCAGAAATTATTTTAACCGTTCCAGCATTAACCCTGTCAGGGTTTAAAACCCTGACAGGGTTGGCGCACGCACAAATTCTGCGCCTCTGATTTTGTATCTTCTGACTCATTAGGTTGATTATACCATTGGTGCGTAGATTGTCGTGAATAAAAATAATGCCATCAATACGGTACAAGCCTGTCGTGAAAATCTTTCCGGTATGTATACTACGAACGGGTATAATTTAAACTTATGAAAGTGTCGCAAATGCCAGACAACCCTTGAATATGGTAGGACTTTGGTCTTTTGGAATATTCAGTTTATGCCCGTTGACAGTATATAAGCTTAAATACATTCCATCTTAGCGGAATAGGTAACTTTAAGTAGGTGGCTTAGCCACCTTCAAAGGGATGGGGTGGCAACCCTAAAGGGTCGCCATACCGTTGCACTCAAATTCCTCTGCGTAGAAATATAACGATATTCAGCAGACAAGTTATCTTTTCCTTGTCGGCGCTTGACAGGATTGAAACTTTGTGCTACATTCCCTGCAACCATACTAATCGCAGGTTAGCCGTTTCTATCGTCACGCAATTCCAAAGCCGCCACCGAAGAGTCCCAAAATGGAAATGAGAGAAAGACGTCTATTGGAAGAGTGGAAAGCAAACAGTGAAATCAAAGTTACTCATGCTTAAAAAAGAATGGCAACAGCACTATCCAGACAATTACTTTTCAATATTTTAGGATAAAATTTCATGATTGACAATTACGCAAAGGCCCTGGAATTGATTAAAAACATTAAATCGCATTTGCCAATTACCGCCTATCCAACACAAAATTTATTGCGACTAATACAACAAAAAAAGATTAATCTGTCTTTTGATCAAGATGTTCTAATTGAAGATGTAATGTACATGGGAGATGGTGGAGGTATTTGTTGTAGTCTCAGAATGCCTGAAGGGAAAAAAGAAGTTCTTATTGCTTCCCTGACACATCTTCGCATTCCTAATAAACATCCTTTATCAAAGGAAATTAATGAATACCAAAAGACACGGATAAAAAATTTGTCTAATTGATAAGTATATCTCCACATCAAAAAGAATTACCAAAGTGGGCTTTACCCACAACCCAATAGAAAAACCGTACGTCATAAAATGCCTTACTCGCCGCTTCTACAGAGGGATTTCCGGGTATGACAACAAAACAACTTGTTTTTTATTACCGTTTTGAATCTGTAAGGTACTAATCTGAGAAGAAAAAGGAGTTATGGCTTTTTCTAAATACTTGAATTGAGGCGGAGTATTTAAGGGTTTTAAAGATATTGCCTTTTCCCGTAATTTTGAAGTAAATACAGAATTCGGAATTCTGACATGGCAGAATGAAATAGACATAGCTCCTGAAACTTTATACACAGAAACTACCGGTAATCCATTACCTGATTGGATGCCGTTGAACTGTTAAGGATTGAGGGAGGTTTTTGTGTGAATATCCACAAATAGCTAAAGGGCGATAGTAATAGAATTCGAGTGGGATTCAAAAAAGTCTGCTGCAAATGAGCGGAAGCATAATGTTCCGTTTCAGGAAGCAGGGACGGTTTTTGGGAGCCCCTTTAGCTATGTCCTTTACAGACCCCGATCATTCCAAGAAAGAAGAGCAATGTCTTACCTTTTGGGCTGTCAAAACAAAACCGTCTGCTCGTTGTTTCACATACTGACCGGGGAGGAAAGACAAGGATTATAAGTGTGCGTCTTATGAACCGCAAGGAAAGGAGAATCTATGAAGAAGGCTAAATCTGAAGAGTTGCGCCCGGCGTATAACCGTGAAGACCTTCGACCAGGCGTCCGTGGCAAGCACGATTGGCCGGTTCAGGCTTGTAGCCTGAACCGTAACGTTTTGCGGATGGCAACGTTTCGAAATATACATGGCATTATCCTGCTCCTTCGCGTCATAACGTCGCCAAATGTTGCGGTTCAAGCAACGCAGGCTTCCTGTCTGCATGTAAAAAACAGCAGGCGGGACGCCTGCGCTACAAACGACAAATTAGGCCAACGGCGGCTTATTTGTATTCACACGTAAGGGCACAGGCACCGTGTCCCTACAACGGCATTGAATTTCCTGTACGTCAAGTTAAACCATTTCCAGCCTGTGCCTTTTTTATTTCGTTGCATAATTTTTCCGTTTATTTTCATTGAGACACCCAGCAATTTCATCGTTTTCTACGGTAGGGTGAACTGTTGCGGTTTTCCCTTGTTCCCCTGAATAAGGAAGGTAAGTTTTAGGATTTTTTTTGTATCGGCGGTAACTTTAACCCTGTTGTCGATACAAACCCCGACAACCCAGACGGGGCAATCATTCATTACCACAATGGGCATCGCGTTACGTTCTTCTACCGGTATTTTCTTGTCAATGAAGATATTTTTGAGTTTTTTGTGGCCGTTTACCCCCAAAGGAGAAATGACGTCCCCATGCCTGCGCCCCCTTATGCCCAGCGGATGCGTGATGCTTTCCAGGTCGAAGATTTCTTCATATTTTGTTTTTGTCTTCTTAAATACGTCCGGTGAAACATCGTGTATCTCCAGTATTTCCGATGACAACTGCCCCAGCGAGCCGACGGACGTTGTTCCGGGTATGAGTACAGGGATTTCTACCAGTAACGGCATGTCCGGCTTCAGGGGGGATTCTGTGCTGAAATGGAGCTGGTGATGTTCGTACCAAACGCAAAGCTTGCCGGGTAGTTGGAAACGGCGCATCCTTCCGGCCTTTGCTATTTCATCAAGTATTGTTGTGTAATGCTCATAGGTGATTTCTTTGAGCGGGATGTGCAGGTTGCTCAACACTTCTTGAATTACGCGGTGTTGTATGATTTTAGGCTGCTTCCCGAGAAAACGGGCGTCAATGACGTGCCGTTCTCCGTCGCTTTGTACCGTTGCGCTTTTTAAGGCTTTTTTTGCCTCGGACGACAGATATTCGTTGTTCTCACTGAATATCCGGCAGAGTTGGGTAAGGGTGTTTTTTATGTTAGGATTGTATTGGCTTTCCAGCAGCGGAATCAAATTGAGCCGGATTTTGTTCCGGAGGTATGCCGTTTCATGGTTGGATGCGTCTGTCCTATAGCCTAATTGTTCATTTTGCAGGTATTGGATAATTTCTTTTCGCCACGTAAAGAGGAGGGGCCTGATAATCCGTATGGGGGAATCAGGGGCTAACGTCCGTTTTATGGGTATTCCCCCAAGCCCAACGGCGCCGGCGCCACGGATAATGCGGTGAAGGACGGTTTCTGCGTTGTCGTCGGCGGTGTGTCCGATGGCAATGAGGGTTGCGCCTTGTTCCCGTGCGGCCTCCAGGAAGAACCGGTACCGCTCTGTGCGCGCCGCCTCTTCAATGGAACATTTGGTTTGGTCTGCAATTTTTTGGACGTCCACCTCCTTTACCACACAGGGAACGGAAAGCCCTGCGGCAAAATCCCGGACAAATTGAGCGTCTTCTTCGGCTGCCTTGCCGCGAAGCTGATGGTTAAGATGGGCTATCACGAAACGGAGATGGAGTCCTTTGGATGCATTTATGGTGTGGAGTATTTTTACCAGGGCTATGGAATCAGGCCCCCCGGATACCCCTACCATGATAGCATCGCCGGTTTTAACAAGCTGGTGCGTGTTTATCGTGTTAAAAACGCTGAAAGATAGTTTATCCAATCGCATAAGAAAGACTATATCCGTTTCCGTTACATCCGTCAAGTTTAGAAATAGTTTGACTTTAGCCTTTGTGTTCGTACAATGAATACTTGCAGAAAAAGTGGTAAAACAGGAAAATCTATCGTAATCGTTCTGGCTTTGAATCAAAAATCCGGTAATAGTTCTCCACATCCCCGATGAGTTGCTGCGTTCTCCGTGGTGGGCATATCTGTTACCGGTTGGGCAAGGTTTATGAGTATAAGGTGGACGTCCGGTTTCTTTTTTATATTGCTCATCTCTGCGGCGGTTGTCTGCCAGGGTGCGCCAAAACGAAATAAAACGGCGCTCATCGGCGTAGGCGGCCATGATTTGTCCGTAGAGCTTGCAATTACCCCGGAAGAGCAGATGACTGGCCTGATGAATCGTGACGCTTTGGGCAGTGACGAGGGCATGTTATTTATTTTCCCCAAGGAGCAGATACTCTCTTTTTGGATGAAAAATACGTTGATACCCCTTTCCATTGCCTATATAAAGATCGACGGCAGGATTGTGCAGATAGAGTCAATGAAACCCTACAGCCTGGATTCTCACCCTTCTCATGAAAAGGTAAAATACGCGCTGGAAATGAACGACGGCTGGTTTACAAAGCATGGTGTAGACGTAGGAGGTTTAGTCAGGATACCACTGACCCTTAACGGTAGGCGCGAGAACGAATAATCTCATTAATTTTATGGAATAAGCAGCATTATGACGACACCCCCAACAAGTATTGTTAATGAAAAAGACGGTTCAGAGATGATCCTTATTCCTGCCGGTAATTGCATGGTCGGCGAGGAGCGGAAGGTTGTTCCCGTTGAATCTTTTTATATGGATAAATTTCCGATATGCAATGCCCAGTACAAAAAGTTTATGGATGCCACCGGCGCGAAAGAACCTCTTTATTGGAACGATAAGCGGTTTTGCAATCCTCTGCAGCCGGTTGTAGGTATCAGTTGGAATGACGCCGTTGCATATTCCAAATGGGCTGGCAAGAGGCTTCCCAGGGAAATTGAGTGGGAGATGGCAGCACGGGGCATAGACGGCAGGGAGTACCCCTGGGGAAATTTCCAGCCGGACGGCACAAGGGCGGTATTCAATCTAGATCCACTCACGGGCGCTCCGGCGCCAATCGGCGACAGGAAGGAAGGCGCCAGCCCTTATGGATGCCTTGATATGGCCGGTAACGTCTGGGAGTGGTGCGAAGATTGGTATGAAGAGGGAAAATTCCGTGTTGTCAGGGGCGGGTCGTGGGTGAACCACCATTACATATTGAGAAGCGCCTACAGAAGTTGCAGTTACCCTGAGGGCAGGGATAACAATGTCGGTTTCCGCTGCGCAAGGTAGCTACTTTTTGATGCCCAATGCGTTTAACGAGAGGCGGATGTCGTAGTTCCCTTCAAACTTGAATTCATCATTAAAGACCTTTTTCAGGTCGTAGCTGTTCTTAAAATCTTCTTTCGTGTCCGTATCGGTTTTTCCCATGAGACCGCTTTCCACGAGATTGAAAACGATATTCCCGAAATCCACATCCTCGCGAACACCCCATTGTTCAAATACGACGAGCGCCATAAAGCCGAATTGATGCAATCCGAATTTCCTAATGCCCTCCATCAGCTCTTTTCCGCTCACGTGGCGGTCTACGTCGGTCGTTTTGAACATGCCTTTTCCCAGTTGCTTCGTTGTATAATCGAGCGCTTCGAATACGAACAGATACGCCTGTATTTCGTAACGAGTATCTTTTTTGATAACGTCTTTTATCTTATTCCACGTTTTTGTCATATCTACTCCCCACATGATAGCTATTTCCTGGCGCGGCCATGCCGCAACCAAGTCACCCCTGGAAAGGGGGGATAAGGCATAGGTGTTAAGTTTAGAAATCCATAATTACCACAAAACCCTTGTTTCTGCTAGCCCTGAAGGGGCGAAATAGCACAGCCCAGGGCAACGCCCACATGTTTATACACATCTTTTCGTTCCTCCGCTTTT